>JAMQPJ010000443.1 GCA_023717585.1 Thermoanaerobaculia bacterium | reverse complement strand
GCCGACCTTCTCGATGTCGTCGGGTTTCCTGAAGACGCGCGCTCCCAGCTTTTGTGCCTTGGCCACGGCCGCGTCGCAGTCGGCCACGCGAAAATACACGCCCCACGCCGGCTCGACGGGCTCGCGACTCTTCTCGATCTCCATCATCCCGCCCGCGGGCCGCGGCCCCTTCCAAAGCTCGGTGTACGCGCGCGCGCCCGTCTCCTGCTTCTTCAGCGCCCAGCCGAAAACGTTCGCGTAGAAACGGCCCGCAATGACCGTGTCGGTCGTCACGAGCTCGGTCCAGCACAGTGAGCCGACCTCGCCGACGAGCTGCGCGCCCGGATGCTCGCGTGCCTCCCACAGACAGAGGGTCGCGCCCTGCGGGTCCTTCACGATGGCCATGCGGCCGTTCTTCCCGACGTCGAAGGGAGTCCCGAAGATGGTCCCGCCGTGAACCTTCACGCGCGTGGCGCTCTCGTCGACGCTCGCGACGGCTGCGTAGGAGTTCCAGTGCGCCAGAGCGCCGCGCAAGCGCTGCGAGCGCTCGAGAACGTAGAGCGCGGCCACGTCCCTGCCGGCGAGCCGCGCGATCGTGTACGTCGTGCCGGATGAGTCGGGCTGGTCGTCGAACGTCCACCCGAAAAGGCCGCCGTACAGAGCCTTCGCGGAAGCGGCGTCCGTCGTCGCGAGCTCCGGCCAGCAGAAAGTGCCGGGCTCGTGCCGGACGATCTCGCGCATCGATCACCTCCCAGGGAAGGCTTCATCATACGGGCGCCGCACGCCGAGGGGTCAGGGGCCGGGCGCCGTGCGAAGCTCGCGAAAAAAAGCCTTCACGAGCGCGGCCGCCACGTGAGCGCGGTAGGCCGCCGTGGAGCGGATGTCGTCGATCGGCGCGATGTCGTGCCGCGTCCCGGCATCCAGCTCCTCGTCCGAGACCGAAGCGAGGCTCGGCGCGAAAGCGAGCGCGCGCACGGACGGGAGGGACGCCGTCACGGGCGCGACCGACGCCATGCCGAACCCGGCACGAACGCCGCGGCCTCGCTCGAGCTCAGCGACCGCGGCCAGAGCGACCTTCGAGATCGCCTGCGCCGCGCGCCCGCCCACCTTCCGCCACTCCTGGTGGGCGCCGGTGCGGGGGAGGACGAACTCCACGCGGACGATCACCTCGTCCTCGGCCCGCCGCGTGGCGCGGTAGCCCGTGAAAAACTGGGTCAACGGCACCCGCCGCTCGCCGTGAACGCTCGCGAGGACGACGTCGGCGTCGAGGGCCATGAGCGCCGCGGCCCCGTCGGCCGCGGGAGACGCGGTCGCGAGGTTGCCGCCCAGCGTCCCGCGCGCCTGGATCTGGACGGCGCCCACCTCGCGGGCCATGGCCGTCAGAACCGCCGCACGCCTGAGGAGCACGGCATGGCTCCGGATTTCGAGGAACGTCGCGGCGGCGCCGATCGCCGCACGCTCCTTCGCGACCTGAATGCTGCGCAGCTCGGGCAGTCGCGAGACGTCGAGGACCAGCGGCAGGTCGTCAGGGTCCTCCGGCGGCGCGAGGCCGCGCTCCACGATCCAGTCCGTTCCCCCGGCGAGGAGAACGGTC
>JAMQPJ010000422.1 GCA_023717585.1 Thermoanaerobaculia bacterium | reverse complement strand
GGCGGACGTCGGGCGCGAGGACGAGCGCCGCCGCCTGCACCGCCAGGTCACGGAAGGCCTCGGCCCTCCTTCGATCCTCGTGAACAACGCGGGGTTCTACCGGAGAAACGCGTTCGAGGAGCCCGACGATGCGGCTTTTCTGGCGCGGTGGCGGGAGACGATGGCCGTGAATCTCGAATCCGCGGCTCACCTCAGCTTCCTCTGCCTCCCCGCGATGCGCGCGAACAACTGGGGGCGAATCGTAATGATCGCGTCGCGCTCGGCGTTCCGGGCCGAGACGGATCACCCGGACTACGCGGTCTCGAAGGCCGGCATGGTGAATCTCGCCCGCTGCCTCGCGCGCAACGAAGGCCCGCGCGGGATCACCGCGAACGCGGTTTGTCCCGGGTGGGTGCAGACGGAGGCCGTCCGCGACGCCCTGACGGGCGCGGCAGGCGCCGAAGTGCTCGCGCAGATCCCCCTCGGCCGCGTCGCCTCGACCGCCGACGTCGCGAACGCGGTGCTGTACCTGGTCTCGCCCCTCGGTTCCTACGCCACCGGTATCGCCATCCCCCTGAACGGCGGTTCCTACCTGCACTGAAAACTAACGCCGCCGGGCCGGACCGGGCGGATAATTTCGGTCCGGACATGGTGAGGCGCGCGTGGGTTCTCGCCCTGACGCTGCTCCCGGCAATCGCGGCCGGTGGTGCCGAGCCGTTGACGGGCGACACGACGGCGAACAGCGTCGCTCCCGCGCCGCTCGCGAAAACCAGCGCTCCCGAGCCACCTGCCGCCTCCTCGCGTCCCCCGCTCGTGCAGCAATTCCACCTGTTCCCGCTCGAGCTCGCCCGGTCGCTGACGCTCGACGTCTCGGACCTTCCCGAGGAGAAGCGGCTGTTTCACCAACAGGGAGATCCCGACTCGCTGTTCACGCTCGGCGATCCCAGCCCCGGGGGCAAGGTCCGCCTGAAGGCCGCGATCGAGGTCAACGAGCTTTTCCTCAAGGCGATCCCGCCAGACGGCCGCGTGGGCTCCGCGGACACCCGCCCGCGCGCCGCCGGCAGCTTCCTTCCCCTCGACCTGTCCGGGCGGCCCTATCAGCTTCGCCTCGGGGCGCGGCTCGTCTGGTAAGGTCCTCGGCGAGATGAAACGCGTTCGCACCGGCCTGCTCGCCGCCGCGCTCGCCGCTCAGGTGGCGCCGGCCGTGGAGCCGCTCCCCGCGGTCGCCCGCTCCGTCGAGGTTTCGATCACCAACGTGGACGTGGTCGTGACGGATGCGAAAGGGCGGCCCGTGACCGACCTGACGCCTCTCGATTTCGTCGTGACGCAGGAAGGCAAGGCGCAGGCCATCTCGAATTTTTCGTTCGTGAGAAACACGAACGCGCTCGCGATACCGGCGGCGGACACGGCTCCCCCGGGACCTCCGCCCGCGGCGTCTCCCGCGCCCGCCCTGCCCGGCCCGGCGGGAGCGCGCCTCGTCGTGTTCCTCGACTTCCTCCACCTGACGGCGCCGAACCGCAATCGCGCGGTCGCGAGCCTCGCCGAGTTCCTTCCGCGCACCCTCGGCCCGCGCGTCGAAGTCCAGATCGTCTCCTGGGATCGCGCCCTTCGCCCGCGCGGAGGGTTCACGAGCGACGGGAAGGTCATCTCCGCCGTCCTCGAGGCCCTCAAGGGAGAGTCGACTCTCGGCGACGCGCCCGCCCGCGAGAAGAGCCGCCTCTTCGGGACGATCGACGGCGCCCTGAACGCCGACGCGCGAAACCGGGGCCCGCTCATCGATCAGGCCATCTCGACGGTGCGCTCGTGGTGCGACAACCAGGCTCACGACGTGGACGCGACGCTCGACGCGGCCCGGTCCACGGCCGCCACCCTGTCGGGCGTGGACGGGCGCAAGATCCTCATCCTCGTGACCGAGAAGCTCCCGCCGTCGCCGGGACGCGAGCTGTGGGACTACTTCCAGCGGGGCTTCGACCGGATCTCCCGGGGCCCGAGGCTCGGAAACGCGAACAACTCACTGAACGAAATGACCTGGAAGGACTTCGACCGCTCGGCGTCCTTCCGGCGGCTCGCGAGCGCGGCCAACGGCGCGGGGGTCTCGCTCTTCACGGTGGATGCCTCGGGGCTCACGGGCGACACGCTGCTTTCGGCGGAGTTCGTGGGGACGGGCGACACCGTGAACGAGGGGCTCGCGACCCTCGACGCGGAGACGGCGCTTCGTGTCCTCGCCGAGGAGACGGGCGGCGCCGCGATCATCGGCCGGAACAATCTCGCGCTCGCGCTCGAGAGACTCGAGCCGGCGTGGACGTCGTACTACTCGCTCGGCTTCGAGAGCGCCACGTCGAATCCCGGCGTCCCCCGGTCGATCCGCGTGAGCGTGAAGAGGCCCGGCGCCCGGGTCCTCACGCGCCGGAACGTCGTCGAGCGGACGGCCGAACAGAAAGTCGCCGACGCCGTGCTCTCGGGAATCCACTTCCCGAAAACGCTCAATCCGCTTCAGGCCTCGCTGCACATCGGAACTCCGAAGAAGTCCGGCTCCATGTGGCTCGTGCCGCTGGAGTTCCGTATTCCGCTCGAGAAGCTCACGCTCGTGCCGCAGGGCGGGAGAGCGCGGGGGGCCGTCCTCTTCACGGCCGTCGCCGCGACGGCCGACGGCCGGATGTCCCAGGTGACGACCGAACGCGCGCCGCTCGACTTCCCCGAGTCCGATCTCGGATCGCTGGCCGGGAGGCACTTCACGTACAGCGCGACGCTCAAGGTGCGCGGAGGCCCGCAGATCTTCTCCACCGCCCTGACGGACGAGGTCTCGCGCCTGTCGAGCTACGTCCAGCCGCACGTCCTCATCGGCGACAAGCCCCGAACGCGCTGAGGCCGGGCACCGCTCGCGCGCCGGCGCGGTGCCTGCGTCTGCGTATTCCGGAGTCAGTCCACCTGGATGGTGGCTCGATACGCGTCCTCCGGAATGGCGGAGAGCCTTGGCAGCGGGTCGACTGCCAGGAGCGTGAAGGAGTGGCCGCTCACGACTCGCTTCGGAGCGTGGTCGGAGAGCGTGAAGGCCTCCTCCCCGGTCGCCCCGCTGAGCGTCAGCCCCAACGTGACCTCGCCTTCCCACACACAGGTGACCTCGACCGGACACCTGCTGTCCGAGACCACGCGATGGAACGAAAGGACGAGCCCCGTGGCGATCGTCACTCTCTGCCCGACCGCGAGGGTCGTGACCCGTACGACGGCCGGTTCGGTGGGCGACGATCGCCCGCATCCGAACGCCCCGATGAGCGCCGCCGCGACCAGCCCTATCGCCGCCATCCGCCGTTTCATCTCAGCCAGACGATACTCCACCATCACGGAAAGGCGCTGAGTTGCCGGTCGTGGGCGCGGCCGAGGCCGATCAGAGCGGCGCCACCGCCGACGAGGGCAAGGAACATGTCGGACTGCGTGTCCCAGGGATCGCCCTGGGTGCCGAGAAACTCGTTCGCGCCCTGGCCGAGCGCGACCGCCGACGCCCACTCGAAGAGCTCGTACGCGGCGCTGATCGCGAGAACGATCGAGATCACGACGAACGCGAGCATCCCGCGGGTTCTGACGTAGAGCCCGCGAACGAGAATCTCCCGGGCCGCTATCGCGGGCACGAACCCCTGAGCGAAGTGGCCGATCTTGTCGTAGGGATTCCGGTGCAGGCCGAAAAACCCGGCGATGGCGAAACCGACCGGAACCCGGGCGTACGTGTAGTGGCCCCCGACCATGAGAACGATCGCATGAACGAAGATGAGCGCATAGAGCAGGGTCGTGAGCGGAAAGCGGCGATACGTGAGGAAGAGAATCGGAAGCACGACGACGATCGGGAACACCTCGAGCACCCACGTGAGCCGGTCGTGAGGGCGAAGACCGGACACGCACAACAGCAGAACGAGGACGACGGCGGCGACGACGAGGATGGTTCTGCGATCCGGGCGGGACACCGTTCCGCTCATTGAAGTGCGCGAAGCCTCAGCTCCACCAGCTTCCGGACCTTCCGAGCGGAGGGCAGCACACCGACGAAGCCCAACGGACCGCCGCTGACGATCTCCTCACCATCCACGAGGACGGTGAACTCCCCGTAGCGCCCCTCCACCAGCTCCACTTCGAGGTCAAGGTCGCGCCTGAGCGATGCCGCCACCCGGGCGGCATGCATGCCGGAGATTCAGTAACCGCAGCGGCGGATGGTGACACGCATCCCGACCTCCTCGGTGACGCCTCACGATAACGCGACGAGGGCAGCCAGAGCAGCGTCCTTCTGGTCTTTCCCCCAGGGAGGGCCCACAGACTTGCCGAGCGTCGCGGTTTTCTTCACGAGGCCGCTCGCCGGAGTCCCGAGCGCCCTTTCGGCCTGTTTCGTCAGCAGCTTCTCAGGGATCGCGACCAGCCTCAGTCCGCACGCCTTCGTGGCGCCGACCAGCGCCTCGCGGAACAGGACCCCTTCGGCCTTGTGCATGCGGAAGTGCACGGCGAGGATGTCCTCGACGCTCCAATCGGGCATGGGATCGACGACGAGCACCGCACAGGCCGCCACTTCGTTGTCCCGCTCGCGCTCGCGGTTCACCGCCGCGCGCATCTCCCGGACCGCGATCCGATGCGCCGCCTCGACGCCGCGCTTCACGAGATCCCGCGCCGCCTCCGGCTTCAGATTCTCGGCGGCGTGATACGGCGCCTTCGCCCACGCTTCGTCGACGAGCTCGATGCGGCGCCGGTCGACGACGGCGACGTCGCCGTCACATTTGCCGAGGACGACCAGGGCCGCCCAGCCCGAATGGGCTTTCATCCCGAACGTTACGATCATGTCGCGTTCCAGTTTAGCCGTCGCCTGGGTGATCGCACGGGCCCGATGGCTACCTCTTCGGCTCATACCGCATCGCCACCGCCCCCGAGCCGAACTCCAGCCGGCTCACGAGCTTCAAGTCGACAGGCTTCGATAGCCCCGCGAACAATGTCGGCCCATGGCCCGCTAGCCTGGGCTGCACCACGAACTCATACTCATCGATCAACCCCAGCTCCGCCAACGCCAGCGGGAGCCTCACGCCTCCCACGAACAGTCCCCTACCCGACTCCCGCTTGAGCTCCTGAACGGCCTTCCCCAGGTCTCCGCGCACGAGCTCCGCGTTCCAATCAACCCGGTCCAGGGTGCTCGACACGACGTACTTCTTTGCCGCGTCGATCGTCCGGGCAAAGGGTTCCATCCAATCAGGCCTCGCTCCCGTCGGCGCCGGCGGCCGGAACGCTGCCTCCATCATTTCGTAGGTCACCCGGCCAAAGAGAAGGGCATCGGCCTGGCCGAGGTTCTCGACCGCGTGACGATGCAATTCTTCAGTCGCGGAAATTTCACGATGATCGCAGCACCCGTCCAAAGTGACGTTGATGGAATACCGAAGGGGTCGCATTACGTAACAGTACCGCCGATCGTGTTTCGAAGCTCGTTGCTATGAGACAGATGAGCTCGGTCCGACCGACACGGGGCAAAGCC
>JAMQPJ010000421.1 GCA_023717585.1 Thermoanaerobaculia bacterium | reverse complement strand
ACGGCTCGAGCGTCTTCATGTTCGCGCGGACGGATTCGGGCTCGCGAACCTTCGACTCGCGGCGAATGCGCTCCGCTTCGGCCTCGAACTGCGCCGTCTGCTCGGCCAGCAGCTTTCGGGAACCCTCGTCCGCCGCGTCCGCCCGCCGGGCCTTCAGGTCGCCAAGGGTCTTCTCGAGCAGCGCCAGGGCCGACGAGTTGAGCCGCGCGGTCATCGCGGCGGCGTCGGCCTCGAGCACGCGCTCTTTCACCCAGAGGAACTCCTCCACCTTCACGCCGCGGGCCCGCGCGGCGGCCACGTCGCCGGGCACCGTCGTGAGCGGATCGCCCGACGGGGTGGGCCGGGCGCCGCGAAGGTCCAGCCGCACTCGGTCCAGGATCGAGAGGTACGTCTCCACCTGGGCCGCCGTCACCCGGCCGTCGGCTGGAGGCCGGTACACGTCGCGCGTCTCGGCCCGGGAGAGCGGCGCGGTCGTGGGAATCCCCGGTCCGGCGTCCGGTGAGCCGCAGCCCGCGCACACGGTCCCGAGGACCGCCACGACCCGGAAAAGACGGCGCCGCATCGCCGAATGATAGCCGCGTGGTACGATTTTTTTGGTTCCATGCTGACGCAGGTCGGGAAGTACCAGATCGTCGAGAAGATCGGCGTGGGCGGGTTTGGCACCGTCTACAAGGGGCGGGATCCGTTCATCAAGCGAAGCGTGGCGATCAAGACCTGCCAGAGCGAGGAAGAGGAGATCAAGAAGCGCTTCTTTCGCGAGGCCGAGTTCGCGGGCAACCTCCATCACCGCAACGTCACGACGATCTACGACTTCGGCGTCACCGACGACGGCACGCCCTACATCGTCCAGGAGTTCCTGACCGGCGACGACCTCGACAAGGCGATCAAGAAGAAAGAGCCGCTCACGCTCGCGCGCAAGCTCCAGATCCTGATCGACGTGTGCGACGGGCTCGGCTACGCGCATTCGACCGGCATCATCCACCGCGACATCAAGCCCTCGAACATCCGCATTCTCGAGGACGGAACCGTCAAGATCATGGATTTCGGCATCGCGAAGTCCCTGGTCTCGCAGTCGACGCTCACGCAGACCGGCATCACGCTGGGCACGGCGTCCTACCTCGCTCCGGAGCAGATCCGCGGCGAGGATCTCGACCCGCGAACGGACATTTTCTCGCTCGGAGTTCTCGCCTACGAGATCCTGACCGGGCAGAAGCCCTTCACGGGCGACCACATTTCCACGGTCCTCTACAAGATCATGAACGAGACGCCCGGGCCGCCGAGCTCGCTCGATCCGGCGCTGCCCCGCGGCCTCGACGCCATGGTCCTCAAGGCTCTGGAAAAGGACCGCACGAAGCGCTTCGTCTCCTGCGCCGAGATGCGCGCCGAGTGCCTGACTCTTCTCCAGACGGTTCCGGACGAGCCCGCGTTCCAGATGCCGCCCGATACCGACATGGACAAGACGGTCGCGACGCCGTCCGCCGGATTCCAGGTCTCGACCTCCGTTTCGCTCGGCGCGACCCCGACCGGCAAGGCGGCCCGCGTCCTCGACACGCCTCTCGGTCCGTCCGCGCCCGCGCGCCCGACGGCCGGAGGCCTCGCGGACGTCCACCTCCGCACAGGCAGCGGTTCGGGAGGCCATCGGGCCGAGCGGGAAGAGGGCGGATCGGCCCTGAAGGTGTTCCTCGCGGCCATCCTGCTCCTGGCGGTGGCGGGCGGCATCTGGTTCGTCGCCCAGAACAAGCGTACCGGGGCTCAGGTGACGTCCACCCCCGTTCCGGCGCCGGCCTCGACGACTGAGCCACACCCGGCTCCCGCCACGACCAGCGCCGAACCGGCGACCGCCCCTCCCTCGACGGCCGCTCCGGCTGTGGCCGCGCCAACCCCGCTTCCGACAGCCGAGCCGACGTCCGCGCCCGTCAAGGTCAAGGAAGTCGCCACGACGGCGCCCGTCACGTTCAAGTCGAACATATACGCCGAGCTCTACATCAATGGAAAGCGCCAGAGCGCCAACCTCCCGAGGGCGACCACCGTCACACTCAAGCCGGGACGGTATTCCGCCGTTTTCGACGCGCCGGGTTTCATGAAGATCCCGAAGGAATTCGAGATCGCGGCGGCCGGGCCCAAGGCCATGACCGTGCAGGCCGAGTTTCCAGGCCGCGGAATCGTCACGTTCACCGTGCTTCCGGCAAGGGCGGAGATCCGCCTCGACGGCGTCCTGATCGGCGCCTCGACGGGCGGACCCATGAGGAAGACGCTCCGCGCGGGCCCTCACGAGATCAGCGTGAGCCTCGCCGGCTACAAAACCTACACGAGGACGATCGACGTCGCCGAAGACGACTCGTTCGCGATCCCCCGTATCGAGTTGAAGAAGGAATAGCTAGAATCTCGACCGTGAAGCGAGTCCTGTTCATCGCGGTCGCGGCGCTCTTCCTCCTCGCCGCGCCCGCCCGCGCGCAGGAAGGCTCGGAATCGCTCGAAAAAGAAGCGCGAAAGGCCGTCAACGCGGGCCAGTTTCGCAAGGCCGCGCTCAAGTTCGAGAGCGCGGCCTCCGCCGCGAGCGATCCGCAGCGCCGTTCGCGCATGCTCGTGCAGGCCGGCTGGGCGCACTTCAACGACGGAAAGAGGCCCGACGCGCAGGATGCGATCCGCCGCGCGTTCACGGGCAGCCCCGACCTCGAGATCGTGGCCGACTTCTTCTCGCCCGAATTCGTGAAGCTCGCCGCGGACGTCCGCCGCGAGGCCGTCGTCGCGATGCCGCTGCCCGCGGCCGACATCGGGGAATTGAAGCGCGTCGCGAAGGAGAAGCTCGCGGACGGCAACACCGAAGACGTCATTCACGACCTCCTCTACAACGTGCCGCGCGAGAAGCTCGACGCCGAGGCGATCGATCTCCTCGCCCAGGCGTACGAGAAGCAGGGCAAGTTCACCGAGGCCGCGAAGGTTCGCGCGTCGGGTCCCGACGCCCCCAGGCCTCCTCCCCCGACGCCCACCGGTCCCCGGCCGCCGATCGGCGTCGTCGCGGCCGGGCCTTCCCAGACTCCGGCGAACACCACGGACTACCTCGCTCTCGGCCGGGCGGCCCTCGCGCGCGGCGACGCGTTGAACGCGCAGTCGGCCGCGAACCGCCTCCTCGAGATCGACCCGCAGTCCAGCGATGCCTACCGCCTGCTCGGAAACGCCTACGCGCTGCGGGGGGAGATGGCCTTCGCCAAGGCCACTCTCGAGCAGTCGCTCAAGAAGAACGAGAGGAACGAGGGGGCCCTGCTCGACCTCTACGATCTTTCGATGGGCGAGAAGAACTGGGACGGCGCGCTCGACGCGCTCCGGCGGGCGACCGAGGTGAATCCCGAGAACGGAGCGAAGCTCGTCGCCCTCGGACGCAAGGCCCGCGCGGACGGGGACCTCGTCCACGCGCGACAGGTCTTCGCGACGGCCGCCGTGGCGTCGCCGAAGGACGTTTCCGTGCTGACCGAATACGCGAGCATTCTCCTCCAGGCGAAGGACGTCGACGCCGCGCTCGAGCCCCTCATGAAGGCCGCCTCCGTCGAGCCGGACCGCGAGATCGTGCGCGCGAACCTCGCGTCGACTCTCCGCCGGAAGGGCCTCTGGAAGGACGCGGAGAAGGAATACCGCGAGGCGGTTCGGGCGGACCCCGACTACGCTCCCGCCCTGCGCGGCCTCGGCACGCTCCTCCTGGAGCGCGGGCAGGCCGCCCAGGCCATCGAGCCTCTCAAGAAGGCCGTTCTTCGCGACCCGACGAACGTCGAGGGCGCATGGGCGCTCGCGCGGGCGCAGCGCCAGACGGGCGCGCTGAAGGACGCCGCCGGGAGCCTCGCCGCGTCCGCCGGCCTCGACAAAGCGCCGCTCGACGACGAGGCCGGGGCCGTGGCGTACGAACGGGGACGCTACGAGGAGGCCGTCGGATTCTTCGACCGGGCGCTCGCGAAAGAGCCGGGCTCCGCCGTCTACAAGGCGAACCGCGACAAAGCCGCCGCGGCGGCCGCATTCCTCAAGGTGTCGGGGCTCACCGTTCCCCAGGAGCGCTGAGAATCCCGATGGAGCCCGTCAAAGACGCGCCTACCGTGACGTCGGACTGGAAGCTCCTCGAGAAGCGCATCGCGGGCGTCGTCATGAAGAACATTCCGCCGGTCGAGGACGAGCGCGGCGAGATCTGCGAGATGTTCCGCCATGCCTGGGGCGTCCATCCCGATCCTCTCGTCTACGTGTACATGGTCACGATCCGGCCCGGGAAGGTGAAGGGCTGGGTGCGTCACGAAAAGCAGGACGACCGCATCTTTGTGATCCGCGGGACGTTTCGGATCGGTCTTTACGACGACCGCGCGGATTCGCCGACGCACCGGCTCCTGAACGTATTCACGGTGTCGGAGCGGAATCGGGCCCTCGTCGTCTTCCCCCGCGGCGTTTATCATGCGATCCGGAACATCGGCGAGTCCGAGGCGATCTTCGTCAACATGCCGACCCGAGCGTACGACCACGCCGACCCGGACAAGCTGCGCCTCCCTCTCCGCAATCCGCTCATCCCGTATTCGTTCGACGACGGCATCGGGCGGTGATGCCGGAGGAGGCGCGCCGCCCCGCGGTGAGCGTCTTCGTCGCGACGTTCAACGCGGCGCCGCTCCTGCGCCTGGCGCTCGGAAGCGTTCTCCGGCAGGACATGGCGGATTTCGAGGTGCTCGTCACGGGCGACGCCTGCACCGACGACTCCGAAGGGGTCGTCTCCTCGTTCCGGGATGCGCGGTTGACCTTCACGAATCGCGCCTCGAACTCCGGCAGTCAGGCCGCGGCTCACAACGACGCCATCCCGCGCGCCCGCGGGGAGTGGGTCGCCTATCTGGGGCACGACGACCTGTGGTTTCCCGCGCACCTCTCGTCACTGCTCGCGTTCGCCCGCGAGTCCCGCGCCGACGCCGTCCATTCCCTTTGCGCGCTCCTCGGCCCCGACTCGGTGGAGTCGATCGGGGCGCCGAAGCCCGGCGTTCCCTACACCCGCCACTTCGTCCCCCCCTCGAGCCTCATGCACCGGAGAAGTCTCTTCGACGAGATCGGCCCCTGGGGCGACCCGGACCGGCTTCCCATGCCCGTCGATCTGGAGTTTCTTTCGCGGGCCGCGCGGCGCGGCGCTCGCGTCCGTTTTCTCCCGCGCCTGACGGTTCTGAAGTGGCCGTCCCCGCTCTGGCGTTCCTATTCCGGGGCCAGCGATCTGCCGCAGCACGCGGCCTTCGCTTCGCTCGAGAAGGACGCGCATGCCCTCGAGTTCGCCACGCTCGAGAAGCTCGCCCTCGCGGGCGCGGAGGCGCGTCGCGGCGGCGACGACCCTCCCGGCGCCGTGGTCCGCAATGCGGTCCGCGTGCTCGTCCGGACCGTCGTCGACGCCTGGGGGCGCGAGCGCTGGCCGCTCCGGCCCTACCTCGTGAGGAAAGTCCGCCGTCAGCGGCGGGCGGCGCGGATCCGGCGAGGGCTCCCGCCCGCCTGAGGTCTCACCCGGCCGGCGCGGAGCCCGGCTCCTCGCCGTCCCGCATCACCGTCAGGAGGTCCGCGAGGATGCGCGCCGTCGCGCCCCAGATCGCGTGGCCGCGGTAGTGATAGACGAGGTTCATGACTTCCTTGCCCTTCCACTTCACGGGCCGCTCCTCGACCACCATCGGATCGAGAAGGTACGCCAGCGGCACCTCGATGATCGACTCGACCTCGCCCGGCCGGGGCGCGAACGCGACCGGGTACGGGATCGCTCCGACGAACGGCGCGACCTCGAAGTCCGTGACCGTGACGAGGCGCGGCAGGGCTCCCAGAATCCTCACGCCAGCCCGGGCGACTCCAATTTCCTCCTCGGTCTCCCGAACCGCCGTCTCCCATAGGTTCGCGTCGCCGTCGGACTTCCCGCCGCCCGGGAACGAGATCTGGCCCTTGTGATGCTCGACCATGTCCGTCCGCTTCGTGAAAAGCGTCCAGAGCGCCTTCTCGCGCACGTAGAGCGGGATCAGGACGGCCGCCGGGCGCAGCGGAGGAGACCCCGCGCCCGGGGGCCGCTCGAAGACGAGCGGTCGCGCCGGCCAGCTTCGGCCCAGGCGCTTCCTGACGTCCTCCATCCAGGGGCTGTACGCCTGCCCTTCGAGCTCCGTCATGACCCCGCTTCGGAAGTGCCGAAGCCCTGCCGGTCGGTCGCGGCCTTCTCGCCCTTCTTCGCGAAGGCCTGAAGGTACGCCTCGATGAACCCGTCGAGGTCGCCGTCCAGGACGCGGTCCACGTCCCCGACCTCGTGGTTCGTGCGGTGGTCCTTGATGAGCCGGTAGGGAGCGAGCACGTACGAGCGGATCTGCGATCCGAAGCCGATCTCCATCTTCGTGCCCGCGCGGGCGGCATCCTTCACGAGGCGTTCCTCCACGGCGCGCTGGTAGAGACGCGACCTCAGGACCTTCATCGCCGAGTCCTTGTTCTTGTGCTGCGAGCGCTCGTTCTGGCACTGCGCGACGAGCCCGGTCGGCAGGTGCGTGATGCGGATCGCCGACTCGGTCTTGTTCACGTGCTGTCCGCCCTTGCCGCCGGCCCGGAACGTGTCGATCCGGAGATCCTTGTCGTTGATCTCGACTTCGATCGTGTCGTCGATCTCCGGCGAGACGTAGACGGCGGCGAAGGACGTGTGGCGCCGCGCCGCGGCGTCGAAAGGCGAGATGCGCACGAGGCGGTGCACGCCGCGCTCGGCCTTCATGTGCCCGTAGGCGTACTCCCCCTCGAAACGAAGCGTCGCGGTCTTGATGCCCGCGTCCTCGGCATAGGTCACCTCGAGAACGTCCGTCTTCCACCCGCGGCGCTCGCCGAAGCGGAGATACATCCTCATGAGCATGTCGGCCCAGTCCTGAGCCTCGGTCCCACCCGCGCCGGCGTGGATCTCGACGAGCGCGGGAAGCGGATCCTCGTCGTGCGTGAGCTTGAACGTGAGCTCCTTACGGCGCGCCCAGGGCGCGATCGTGGCGAGCGCCGTGTCGGCATCCGCCTCGACTTTCTCGCCCGCGCGCAGGAACTCGCCGAGGATCTCGAGCTCCTCCTGCCGATCCCTGAGGTCCTTGTCGTCCGCAAGGACGCGCTCGGCGCGCTTCAGCTTGCGGAGCGTCTCCTGCGCCTCGAGGGCGTTCGTCCAGAAGCCCGGTTCGCCGGTCGTCCGTTCGAGCTCTTCCTTCTCTTTCGCGGCTTTGCGGACGTCAAAGATAGCCCCGGAGGGCGCTCACGGACGACGCGAGCCCGAGCAGACGCTCGATTCGTTCTTCGTTCACGTGGGGTTTCCTCCTGGGCGTTCCGGGGCTCCTGGAACCCGCGCGCGGAGGATACCGGCCAGAAGCCCCGCCGCGCAAACCCACGCGACGGCATCCCCCGCCGCTACCGCGGGCGGCGGCGCCGAGGGGCGTTCGAGCGGCACCGAGAACGCGCCCTTGACGTCGGGATCGAGCGTCACGAGGACGCGGCCCGTCGCGTCCACGGCCCCGCTGATTCCGGTGATGGCCGCGCGGACGAGCGGGCGGCCCGTCTCGATCGAGCGCACGACGGCGGACTGAAAATGCTGCCGTTGCGCCCCCGCGCGACCGTACCACGCGTCGTTCGTGAGCGTGAACAGGACGTCCGCGCCCGCGCGCGTCTCGTTGCGCGAGATCCAGGGAAAGACGACTTCGTAGCAGACCGAGCCGCCCAGCTTCCAGGACCCGAGCGAGAGCAGGGTCGTTCCGTGCCCCGGCGTGAAGGCCGAGGGGACGGCGCGGCTGATGGGCCGGATTCTGCGGAGAAGCCAGGCGAGCGGCACGTATTCGCCGAAGGGCACGAGGCGCTGCTTGAAGTAGGGCGGCCGCGCCGCGCCGGCCTTCGTCACGAGGACCGCGGCGTTGAAGAACGCCGCCTCGGGATCCTCCGGGGCATCGGACCAGATCGTGCTCAGAAGAATCGCCGTGTCGAGCTCACGGCAGAGCGCGATGACCCTCTGTCTGTAAGCAGCGGAGAACGACCACGCGTACGGCGACGCGCTCTCCGGCCATAGGACGAGGACGGGCCGGTCGTGACGGCAGAGCGTGCGCGTCTGGTCCTCGAGGTCGACGAAGAGGCGCTCGGCGGTTCCGGGCTCCCAGCGAAGGTCCTGCCTGACGTTCGTCTGGATGACGCCGACCACGAGCGCTTCTGTCGCCGGGCGCGGTCGCCGCGGCCCGGCCGCCGCCGCGAGAAGGCCCGCGAGGGACGCGCCAAGGAGCCAGCCGAGCCGCAGGTTCCGGGCGGGGCGCGTCAACGCGACGTACAGGGCGGCGTTCAGAGACGCGAGCAGGAGCGACGTCAGGAAGACGCCGCCGAGGGCCGTCGTGCCCATCAGATGCGGGACGTCCGCGAGCGGATTCGCGAGGAGCGCCCACGGAAAGCCGCCGAAAACGTACACGTACGTGCGGAAGAGCTCCTGAACGACCCACGAAGCGCCGAATGTCGCCACGACGCCGGCGGCCGACCGGGGGGCGACCCAGGCGTGGAGAAGGCCCATCACGGCAAACGGCACCGCGCAGATCGCCGCCGCCACCGCGAGAGCGAGTCCGGCGATGGGCCACGCGACGCCGCCGAACCGGTGGACCGTGTAGGCGATCCACGGGATCGTCAGCATCCAGAACACGAGCCCGAACACGTACCCGAGGAATGCCGCTTCCTTCGGCCGCGCGCCGTCCAGCGCAGCGATCAGCGGAATAAGGGCGACGGGCAGAAGAGGCAGGATCGAGAAGTTCGGAAAACACAGAGCAAGCAGAACGCCGGAAGCGAGAGAGAAGAGAAAGCGGGAGATTCTCCTAGAAGGTAATACGGGCAGCATGTGAGCTTCGTGCGTCTCCCGGAGGGACCGCGCTCAGTGTAGCGGCTGGACGCGAGTCGGAGGAGAATAGCGGCACCTCATGCGTCTGCTCCCGTCGATCGCCCTCACGGTGTCCCTTCTCTCGGCAGCTTCTGCCGGCGCCCGGCCCGCCGACACGGTCAAGCCCGCGGTCACCGCCACGCCGGTGGGGGGCACCGGACAGCCGGGCGAAGGCCAAGCGCCGATCGCCACCGACCCAGTCGGGTCCCGGCCCGCGGACACCGCCGCGGCGCAAGCCATGCTCAGCGACGTCGTCAACGCCTACGACCAGATGGAGAAGAACGTCGAGCTGCAATTCGCCAAGCTCACGCACGACGCCAAAGGCAGCAAGGACGCTCTGGAAGAAGAGATCAAGGCTCTAGGGAGCCAGATCCTGAAGCTCGAGCAGGCCGCGAAGAAAATCGAGGCCGTCGCGCAGAAGATGCAGGAGCTGCTGCCGAAGATCATGGCGGCCGTCGGGAGCGATCCGGGCGCCGCGCTGAGGCGCGCGCCTTCGACGGCGAAGGAATCCGCATTCGAGGCCCTCCTCAAAACGGAGCTCGCGAAGGCCGGCGTTTCACTGTCCACGAAGGAGATTCAGAGCATCGCCGAGGCGATCACGAAGGGCGGACAGGCAGCCATGTCCGCCGCGCTTCAGATCGTGATCACGATCGCCGAGGCGGGCGTGGGCAAGTCTCCCGATTTCCCGAAGGTGCTCCCCGCGGACCTGTCGGCCGCCGCCCAGTTGCCGGGCGCCGCGGCGGCGTCGTTCCTGTCGAAGCGGTTCAGCGAGCAGGCCTCCCAGAAGATCGCCGAGACGAACCAGGCGATCAAAACTGCGCAGTCGCAGATCAAGGCCCTGAAAGAGCAGATCAAGGAGATCGACAGGCAGATCGCGAAGCTCGAAGAGGACAAACAGAAGGCGCTCGCCGAGACGCGAAAGCAGAAAGAGAAGGCGCTCGAGGACGCCCTGAAGGCCCGGGACTCTCGAGTCATTCGCCTTCGCACTCCGACCCCGACCCCGAAAAGGCCCTGAACGAGGACGCGCGAGGGTGTTCTAGCTCCTAAGGAACTCCTCAGCCCGGTAGCTCGACCGGACGAACGGGCCGGCAAAGACGGCGGTGAAGCCCATTTCCATTCCGCGCGCCTCGAGCGACGCGAAGCGTTCGGGCGTCGCGTATTCCACGACGGGCAGGTTCCAGGCTGACGGACGCAGGTACTGCCCCACCGTGACGACATCGACCCCGGCGGCGCGGAGCGCGCGGAAGACGTCGACGACCTCTCCGTCTTCCTCCCCGAGACCGAGCATCAGGCCCGATTTCGTCGTCATCGCGGGATGCCGTTCCTTCACGCGGGCGAGGAGGTCCAGGGACCTGCGGAAAACGGACTTCGGGCGGACGGTGTCGTAGAGGCGAGGCACCGTTTCCACGTTGTGGTTGTAGACGTCGGGGCCGGAATCGGACACGCGGTCGATCTGGGCGGCGAGGCCCTGGAAGTCCGGCGTCAGCGCCTCGACCGTGCGAGCGCCGTCGTCTTCCTTCAGCGCCCTCACGACCGACGCCCAGTGCGCCGAGCCGCCGTCCTCGAGGTCGTCGCGGTCGACGGACGTGACGACGATGTGCCGGATTCCCATCTCGTTCGCGGCTTTGACGAGACGCCCCGGCTCGTCCGGGTCGAGCGGCGCCGGACGCCCGGAGGTGATGTGGCAGAAGCCGCAGGCGCGTGTGCAGACGTCGCCCGCGATGAGAAACGTCGCGGTCCTCCTCTCGAAGCACTCCGTCCGGTTCGGGCAGCGCGCTTCCTCGCAGACCGTCGAGAGGCTTCCGCGCCGCATGCGCGACTTCATCTCGTGGAGGTCCGCGAGTCGCAGCTTCTTCTCCCGGATCCACGGCGGGAGGCCGGGCTCGCCGCGAACCGGGAGGGACCGGGAAGTCAAGGCACCACCAGGGGCGTGTTCCTGATCTGCTTGTCGGTCGTCTTGATCTTCTTCGCCGTCGCTTCCGCCTTCGCGCGGTCCTTGAACGGGCCCACGCGCACGCGGAACCAGCCGTCCTTGCCCGGCACGGCCGAGACGTCGGCCGCGAAGCCTTCGTCCTTGAGACGCTTCCGAAGCTCATCCGCGGCGGGCGCCTTCTTCGTCGCCAGCACCTGCACGTAGAACGGGCCCTTCGGGGCGGCCTTCTGGACGGACGCTTCCTTCGGAGGGGCCGGGCCGACCGCCGTCGGGACGAGGGCTCGCGGCGCAGGAACCGGCGTCGGCACGGGCACCGGCGTCGCCGCCGCGGCGGCAGCCTCCTTCAGCGCCGTCCGCTTCTCGGCGGCGAAGCCGAGAACCTCTTCGCCTGGCCTCCCGGCCGGGGTTCCGGATTTCCGGTTGTCGCCAGCGCCGTCCGAAGGTGCGAGCGTCGGCACCGGCAGGTCCGAAGCACCCGCCAGGGTCGCGACCGCGCCCGGGCCCTTCCGCGACGCGGCGCCCGTACTCATCCCGAAGAAGAAAGCGAGCGCGAGCGCCACGAGGAGAAGCAGGAAGAAGAAACCGGCCTGCCGGCCCGTGACCGAAACCTGATAGTGGACGGGCGGCCTCGCCGGCCGATCCTCGGGGCCGTCCGAAAGCCCGAGCGCGGTCATCCGGGTTTCTCGCCCTTCTTGAGGAAGGCCGAAATCAGATCCATCGGCAGCGGGAAGATGATCGTGGAGTTCTTCTCGGTCGCGATCTCTGTCAAGGTCTGCAGATAGCGAAGCTGCAGCGTCGCAGGCTCGCGCCCGATGATCGCCGCGGCCTCGGAGAGCTGCTTGGCGGCCTCGAACTCTCCGGAGGCATGGATGATCTTCGCGCGCTTCTCGCGCTCGGCCTCCGCCTGCTTCGCCATCGCGCGCTGCATCTCGATCGGCAGGTCGACGGCTTTCAGCTCCACCATCGTGACCTTGATGCCCCAGGGATCGGTGTGCTTGTCGAGGATCTCCTGCAGGCTCTCGTTCAGCTTGTCGCGCGAGGAGAGCAGCTCGTCGAGCGTGGCCTGCCCGAGAATCGACCGCAGGGTCGTCTGCGCGAGCTGCGAGGTCGCGTAGAGGTAGTTCTCGACCTTCACGACGGCCTTCGACGGGTCCATGACGTGGAAGTAGACGACCGCATTGACCTTCACGGAGACGTTGTCGCGCGTGATGACGTCCTGCGGCGGCACGTCGAGGACCACCGTCCGCAGGGAGATGCGGATCATCGTCTCGAAGGGCCAGAAGATGAGCGTGAACCCGGGCCCCTTCGGCTGCGGCGAGAGGCGGCCGAGCCAGAACGTGACGGCCCGCTCGTACTCGTTGAGAACGTTGATCCATTTCGAGAGAAAGATCAGAACGACGAAGATGACCGGGACGAGCAGCGCCAGATTCGACATGAGTCTCCTTAAGCCTCTTTCGGGGCGGGACGGACCAGGACGGCCAGGCCGTCGAGACCGGTGATCTCGACGTTTTCGCCCGCGGCGACGGGCGTGGAGGAGCGCGCATCCCAGAGGGCGCCGTCCACGAAGATCTTGCCCGTGGGAGCGAGAGCCGTGCGCGCGGCGACGACCTGGCCCACCAGAACGCCGGCGCCCGCTCGATCCGGCAGGCGCTTCACGGCGAGAGCCCTGAACGAGAGCGCCGCGAGGATCGCCGCGGTCGTGACGGCGCCCGCGATGAGCGTCGCGAGCTCGCCGCGCGGAGCGCCGGGGCGGTCGGGAAACAGGAGGAGGCCGCCGAGCACGATCGCCGCCGCGCCCCCCACGGCGAGGACGCCGTGCGACGCGAGCTTCACTTCGAGGAAGAAGAACAGGGCCCCGAGCAGGATGAGAAAGACGCCCGCCCCGTTGACGGGCAGGACCGACATCGCGAAAAGCGCGAGGACGAGGCAGATCGCGCCGAGGACGCCCGGCAGGATTCCGCCCGGATGGGAAAGCTCGGAGTAGAGGCCCACGAGACCGACGAGGAAGAGGATTCCCGCGAGCGCCGGGCTCGCGATCACGCCGAGGATCCGTTCCCTCCGCGTCATCTCCTTGACCTCGACGGCGAGGCCGGCTGTTTTCAGGACGGCGTGGGGCCTGCCGACGCGCTTCGCCGTGCGCCCGTCGAGCCGTGCGAGGAGCTCCGGAACGTCGCGCGCGACGACCTCGATCAGCTTTCGTTTCTCCGCCTCGGTTTCGGAATACGACGTCGCCTCCGTGACGGCCTTGACGGCGTCGTCGACGGGGCGGCCGCGCGGCTCGGTGACGGACCGCAGCAGCGCCGAGACGTCCTCCCCGACTTTCTTGGCGATGGTCTTCGGGAGATCCTCGCCGCCGCCTCCGACGGGCGACGCGGCGCCCGCGTTCGTACCCGGCGCCATCGCGGCGACATCGCACGACATGAGGATCAGGAACCCAGCCGAGGCGGCCTGCGATCCGGCGGGCGCGACCCAGCCCACGACCGGCACGCGCGAGCCCAGGATCGCCCGCGTGATTTCCCGAGTCGAGTCGAGCCGCCCGCCCGGCGTGTCGATGCGAAGGATCACGAAGGGCGCCCCCGAGGTCCCCGCCTCCCCGATCGCGTCCGATACGAAGCGCGCGCTCACGGCGTGGATCTCGGAATTCAGCTCGATGACGGCCACCGGAGCGTCGGCGAGGGCGGCCGATGCCGCCAGCGACCCGAAGAGAGCAAGAGCCGCAGCAGAGCGCACGGCGGCATTATAGGTTCGTGTTAGAACGCACCGTGCGCTGGAAGCCGGTCGACGTTCTGACGTCGCTGTTCGCGACGGCTCTCGTGGTCGCGGGCATCGTGCGCTTCGGCGCCCTGGTGGACCGGGGAGTTCTTCTGAGAATGAGCGTGGTCGCGGTCATTCCCGCGCTGATCGCCACACTCCGCGGCCGCAGTCCGAACCCTTCCAAGGCTCTTCAGGTTCTCCTGGACTATTACGTGATCGCCTGCGTGGTCGCGATCTTCGACGGGCTCGGGCCGCTCATCCGGGCCGTGAACCCCGTCGACAAGGACGTTCACCTCATCGCGTTCGACCGCTGGCTCTGCGGCGCGGATCCGACGGTGGCGCTCGAGCGATTCGCGACGCCGTTCCTCTCGGACGTCCTGACGCTCCTCTACTCCCTGTACTACTTCCACCCCATCGTCCTCGGGACCCTCGTGCTTCTCGACGACCGCGCGCGCCCGGAGCAGACGCGCGACTTCGCGCGGTACGCCTTCGTGATGGTCTTCGTCTTCTTCGTGAGCTACGCGGGCTACTTCCTCGTCCCGGCGGTGGGCCCGCGATTCACGGTGACGCACGCCGGGCCCCTTCCGCGCGGCGCCGTCGCGCAGGCGATCGACTCGACGCTCGACTGGCTCGAGAAAAACAAGCGCGACTGCTTTCCGTCCGGCCACACGATGGTCGTGATCGCCGTCCTGCTCGAGGCCGCGCGGCGGTCGAGGAAGACGTTCTGGGTCTTCCTGCCGTTTGCCGTCGGGCTCATCCTCGCAACCGTCTACTGCCGGTATCACTACGTGGCGGACGTCCTCGCGGGCTTCATCCTCGCGTTCCTGGCGGTCCCCCTCGGAAACGCGATCTACAAGCGCTTCAGGGGCGGCCGATGGAGCGCACCCGATTCGGCATGATCGCCGCCGGCGGCTCGGTGCCCAGCTCTCATCGTGCGATCGAGAGGGAGACGAATTGAACCCGCGACACCTTTCCCGCCGAGGCGTGCTCGCCGGCTTTGCCGCTGGCGTCGGCGCCGCCATCCTGGGAGCGCCAGGGTGCTCGCTCTTCCGCGGTCCGAGGAAGACCGTGGCGGGCGACCCCGCACAGCTCGACCTGCGGGACGCTGCCCGCGGCGTGCGGGCGCGCTCGCTTTCCCCGGTGGACCTGACGAAGGCCTGCCTCGAGCGCATCGATCGCCTCGACCGGCGCCTCAATGCGTTCATCACGGTGACCCCCGAGCGGGCGCTGGCCGACGCCCGCAGTGCCGAAAGCGAGATCACGCAGGGCCGCTGGCGCGGACCGCTTCACGGCATTCCCGTCGCGTTGAAGGACAACGTCGACACCGCCGGCGTGCGCACGACGGCCGCAAGCGCGCTCTTCGCGGAGCGCGTGCCGACCGGAGACGCCGAGGTCGTTCGACGGTTGAAGGCATCCGGCGCGATCGTCCTCGGCAAGCTCAACATGCACGAGCTCGGGATGGGTTCGACGTCCGCCATCAGCCATTTCGGCCCCGTGCGCAATCCCTGGGACCTCGACCGGATCGCCGGCGGCTCGTCGGGCGGGCCCGCCGCGGCGGTCGCTGCCGGCCTCTGCTTCGGGGCCGTCGGCACGGACACCGGAGGCTCCATCCGGATCCCCGCCGCCTGCTGCGGAATCGTCGGGCTGAAGCCGACGTACGGCGTCGTCAGCACCGAGGGCACGGTGCCCCTGGCGGCTTCGCTCGATCACGTCGGCCCGATGTGCCGCACGGTGGCGGACACGGCCTTCATGTTCCGTGCGATGACGGACCATCCGGTCGCGAGGGAGTTCGACCCGGACGACCCGCTGCCCGTCTCGCGGCTTCGGGTCGGCGTGCTATCGACCGCAGGCACTCTGTGCGACAAGCCCGCGGAAGACGAGATTCAGGCCGTGTTCAACACCGCCCTCGAGCTGATCCGGGCCCTCGTCGCCGACGTCCGGGAGGCCGAGCTGCCTCTGCCGGATCTCGGTGCCCTGGTCGAAGCGGAGGCGTACGCCTACCACGCCGTGTCTCTCGAACAATCGCCGGAACGCTACGACCCACGAACCCGAAAGGCGATCCTCCTGGGGAAGAAAACTCCGGACGCGGAAGCGGCGCGCCTCCGCAGCGAACTCGACCGGCACCGAACCGCGATTCGGGACGCCTTCGCACGAGCACGGGTCGATCTCGTGGTCGTGCCGACTCTGACGCAGCCTCCACCGGCCCTTCGAGACGCCACGGACCCCTTCGAGTTTCCGTATGCGTGCACGTTCGCGTTCAACGTCGGAGGCCTGCCGTCGCTCTCCGTGCCGTGCGGATTCACGCGGTCCGGCCTCCCGATCGGCCTTCTCGTCGGCGGTCCGCCGATGGCCGATCCGCGCGTCCTCGCCCTCGCGCACGCGTACGAGAGCGCCACCGCGTGGCACCGGCGCCGGCCGCCTCTCTGGAACCTGACCTGAGCCGCGCGTTCGCTACTTCGACGCGTCCGGGCGCGAGCCGAGCGTGACCTCGAAGGTCTTTTCGACTGTCTTGCCGTCCTCGATCCGCTTCACGACGATGTTCACCTTCTGGCCGGGCTTCTTTCCCTGGAGCGCATAGGTGTAGTCGTAGAGGTTCTTGAGCTCCTTGTCGCCGAACCTCACGATCGTGTCGCCGGCCATGAGGCCCGCCTTCTCGGCCGGGGACCCGCCCGTGACGCCCGAGAGCTTGATGCCCTGCCCCTCCTCGGAGAAGTCCGGGATGCCGCCGACCCACACGCGGAAGCTGCGCGAGCCCGACGGGGCCGTCCCGCCCTTGACCTCCGTGAACGGAATCCGCTCGGGCAGCGCCGCGACTGCGAGGACGACGGGCTCGACGAACTTGACGACCCGGACGATCCCCTCGGAGTCGATCCGGTCGGCCGTGTCGGACGGCTTGTGGTAGTCGGCGTGGGCGCCCGTGAAGGTGAAGAGGACGGGCTTTTTCGCCGCGTAGAACGGCGAGTGGTCGGACGGTCCGAACCCTCCCTGGAGGAGCGCGAGCTTGAGCTTCGCCTCGGCGTTGGACGCCTCCACCAGCCCCTTCCAGGCCGGAGAGGTCCCGACGCCCTGCACGTCGAGCTTGTCGCCGCGCAGGCGGCCGACCATGTCCATGTTGAACATCGCGACGACGGAGTCCCACGGGATGGTCGGGTTCTTCGTGAACTGGAGGGAGCCGAGCGTGCCGAGCTCCTCCGCCGCGAAGGCGATGAAGAGGACGGAGCGCGGGAGGATCGCGTGCATCGCGGAGAGGTCGCGCGCCATTTCGAGCAGGGCGGCGACGCCCGAGGCGTTGTCGTCGGCGCCGTGGTGGACCTGCGGGCCGCTCGCCGAGGCGAGAGACGTCGTGCCGCCGAGGCCGAGGTGGTCGTAGTGCGCGCCGACG
>JAMQPJ010000420.1 GCA_023717585.1 Thermoanaerobaculia bacterium | reverse complement strand
GACCCGGCTCGCGCGCGTGTCGCTCACGCGCGTCGAAAACCGCGATCCGCAGAAGACCTACAACAAGCGCACGCTCGCCGCGCTGAACACGGAAGCCCCCGGCTTCGACTTCACGAAGTTCGTCAACAACATGGGCGCCTCCGGGTCCACCGAGGTCAACGTGCGGCAGCCCGGGTTCTTCACCGGCTTCGCCGCGCTCGCAGGCGCTGCGACGCCTCACGAGTGGCGGACTTATCTCCGCTGGCACGCCGCGCGGACAGCCGCTCCGCTCCTCTCGAAGGCCTTTCAGGAGGAGGACTTCGCGTTCAACGGGAAGAAGCTGAACGGCACGCCGCAGCCCGAGGAGACGTGGAGGCGTGTGCAGGCCGCGACCGATGCGGCGCTCGGCGAGGCCGTCGGGCCGATCTACGTCGCGCGCGCCTTCGGCCCGAAGGCGAAAGAGCGCATGAGGGTCCTCGTCGAGAACATGCGCGCCGCCCTCAAGGAGCGCATCGAGGCGCTCCCGTGGATGAGCGCCGAGACGAAGGCCCAGGCCCAGAGGACGCTCGCCGCCTTCGGCGTGAAGATCGGCTACCCGGACGTCTGGAAGGACTACTCCGTTCTCGAGATGTCCCGCGACGTCCCGTACGCCGAGAACGTCCGCCGCGCCCGCATCTTCGAAACGAAGCGCAACCTCGCGAAGCTCGGCAAGCCGATCGACCGGACGGAGTGGGGAATGACGCCGCCGACCGTGAACGCCTACTACAGCGCGACGATGAACGAGATCGTCTTTCCCGCCGGCATCCTCCAGCCGCCGTTCTTCCACGCCGACGGGGACGACGCCGTGAACTACGGCGGGATCGGGGTCGTGATCGGGCACGAGATGTCGCACGGCTTCGACGACTCGGGCAGCCAGTACGACGCGGACGGCAACCTCAAGAACTGGTGGACCCCCGAGGACCGCAAGGCCTACGAGTCGCGGACGTCGCTCATCGTGAAGCAGTTCGAGGGCTACCGGCCGCTTCCGGATCAGTCCATCAACGGCAAGCTGACCCTCGGCGAGAACATCGGCGACCTCGGCGGCATCAAGATCGCCTACACGGCGCTCCAGAAGGCGCTCGCGGGCAAGCCGGAAGAGAAGAACGCCAAGATCGACGGCTTCGCGCCCGAGCAGCGTTTCTTTCTCTCGTACGCGACGATCTGGCGCAGCCAGTATCGCGAAGAGTCGATGCGCGTGCAGCTCAACACGAATCCGCACAGCCCGGGCAAGTGGCGCGCCCTCGGTCCGCCCTCGAACCTGCCGGAGTTCTACGAGGCGTTCGGCTGCGCCGAGGGGACGCCCATGCGGCGCGCGGAGGCGGACCGGCCGAGCATCTGGTGACGCCGGATCCTCGCCACTACCACCCGATCCCGTAGTCCTCCCCGTGGTCGCTCGAGCCGCCCCACATCGTGCCGTGCTCGCGGTCGAGATAGATCGCGTTGATGGGGCCGGAGGTCTTCGCGTGCGGCTCGAGCCTGTAGCCCATCTTCGTCAGCTCGCCGCGCACCCAGGCCGGGAGCGAGGCGTGGATCATCAAGGCGCCCGGGCGCGATTCGTGGGCGCCGAACGAGCTGCGCATCTGAGTGCTGTTGATGTTCGCGGCCTCGGTCGCTTCCTGGACGGTCATCCCGAACTCCACGACGTTCAGGAAGAACTGGAGAAGGTTCTGGTCCTGCGAGTCGCCGCCCTGCACGGAGAAACACAGGTACGGCTTGCCGTCCTTCAGGGCGAGCGTCGGCGTGAGGGTCACGCGCGGGTGCTTCCCGGGCTCGAGCACGTTGAACGGGTTCTCCGCGCGGTCGATGACGAAGCTCTGCAGGCGCTGGCTCATGCCGATGCCCGTTTTCCCCGCGATGACGGCCGGGAGCCAGCCGCCCGACGGCGTGACGGAGACGACCCAGCCCTCGGCGTCGGCCGCCTCGACGGACGTCGTGCCGGCGAAGAAGGGATCGGAGGAAAAGAGATCTGCTGAAGAGGGAGAGGAAGAGAGCGGATTTTCTTCGAAGGTAAGAGGGTGCGGGCGCAGCGCGGCCGACGGCGCGTCCTGGTTGGTGACCTGCGGGCCGCGCGGCTTCGGCGCGCCGTTCGTCCACCTTTCCAAGAAATCCGAATACGGGTTCTTTTCCCCCTGGAACGGATAGGGGTCCCCCGGCTTCACGTTCGGATCGTTCTTCGCCCAGTCGATCGTCGCGGCGCGCTGCTTCGCGTAGTCCTTCGAGAGGAGGCCCTTCGTCGGCTCGGCGGGCGGGAAGTACGGGTCGCCGTAGTAGAAGTCGCGATCCGCGAACGCGAGGCTCATCGCCTGGTAGAGCGCGTGGATGTAGCGCGCGCTGTTGTACCCCATCGACTTGAGGTCGATGCCCTCGAGGATGTTCAGGGCCTGGAGCATCGCGGGTCCCTGCGTCCAGACATCGAGCTTGTAGACGTCGATGCCCTTGTAGGTCGTCTTCACCGGCTCCTCGATACGGACCTTCCAGTTCGCGAGGTCCTCGAGCGTGTGGAGACCGCCGACCTCGCCCGAGCCGCGCACGAACTCCCGGGCGATGTCTCCCCTGTAGAAGCGGTCGTACGCCGCGAGGATCGCGTCTTTCCGGCTCTTCCCCGAGGCGAGCGCCTGCTTCTCCGCGTCGACGAGCTTCCGGAGCGTCGCCGCGAGGTCCGGTTGGCGAAGGATTTCACCCGCCCGGGGCGGCTGGTCGCCCGGACTCGGCAGGAGGACGCGCCTCGACTCGGGCCACTTCAGCAGCCAGTCGCGCCGGCGCAGTGCAGTCGAGACGTGCTGCTGTTCCACCGGGTAGCCGTCCGCCATGTCGATCGCCGGCGCCAGCACGTCGGCGAGCGAGAGCTTTCCGTACTCCGCGACCATCACCATGATTCCGCCCGGCGTCCCGGGCGTGACCGCGGCGAGCGGGCCGTATTCCGGCGGGTACGCCATGCCCTTCGACCTGAAGAACTCCGGCGTCGCTCCCGTCGGCGCGACGCCGAGCGCGTTGATGCCGACGACCTTGCCGGTCTTCGGGTTGTAGATGAGCGCCTGCGTCTCGCCGCCCCAGGACAGCGTGTCCCACATCGTGCACGTCGCGGCGATCATCGCGGCCGCAGCGTCGACCGCGTTCCCGCCCTTCTGGAAGATCATGGCACCCGCAGTCGCGCCGAGCGGCTTGCCGGTGATCGCGAGCCACTTCTTCGCGTGAAGAGGCGGCTTGTTCGTGGCCGCGCGGGAACGCACCCCGAGAGCCCCGGCGACGGCCGCAACGGCGAGAGCAACTCGCAGGAATCGGCCCTCTGACTGCGTCATCCACGCCTCCTCGCCGTCACCGACGGCTCGAAGGGAATCCTATCCCGGCGCCGCGGGCCATTCGACTCCGGGGGCATACTGGCGCGCGATGAGGTCCGGTCTGCCTCCTCGCTCCCGCTTTTCCCCGTTCGTGGTCCTCTTCGCTGCCGCCGCGTTCGACGCCCGGGCGGAGATCCGCCTCGACACGATCACGCTGCCGCCGGGCTTCAGGATCTCCGTCTACAGCGACGCCGTTCCCGGCGCGCGCTCGATGACGATGGGTCCTGAAGGGACGCTCTTCGTCGGGTCCCGGGACGCGGGTGCCGTCTACGCCCTCGTGGACGCCGGCGACGGGGCGCGCGCCGCCGAAGTCCTCACGCTCGCGAAGAGCCTGAACCACCCGAACGGCGTGGCCGTGAAGGACGGCGCGCTGTACGTCATGGAGATCTCGCGCCTCCTGCGCTTCGACGGCATCGAGAAACGGCTCCGCAATCCGCCCCAGGCCGCCGTCGTCACGGACGCATTTCCGAAAGACTCTCACCACGGCTGGAAGTTCATCGCGTTCGGCCCCGACGGGTTTCTCTACGTTCCGGTCGGGGCTCCGTGCAACGTCTGCCGGCGCAGCGATCCCTATGCGTCGATCACGCGCCTAAAGGCCGACGGGTCCGGCTTCGAGATCGTCGCGCGCGGCGTGCGAAACACGGTCGGCTTCGACTGGCATCCGGACACGAGAGAGCTGTGGTTCACGGACAACGGACGTGACTACCTCGGCGATGACAGCCCTCCCGACGAGCTGAACCGGGCGCCGCGCAAGGGACTCCACTTCGGGTTCCCGTATTGCCATGGCGGCGACGTGCCCGATCCGGAGTTCGGCAAGGAGCTCCCCTGCCGCGACTTCGTCCCGCCCGCGCTGAAGCTGGGCGCGCACGTCGCGGCTCTCGGCATGCGGTTTTACACGGGTGGAATGTTCCCGGCCGGGTACAGGGGGCAGATCTTCATCGCCCAGCACGGCTCGTGGAACCGGAAGAAGAAGGTCGGATACCGGGTGGCGCTCGTGCGCCTGAAGGACGGGAAGCCGGCCTCCGAGGAAGCCTTCGCTCAGGGCTGGCTTCAGGGCGAGAAGGCGTGGGGACGGCCCG
>JAMQPJ010000419.1 GCA_023717585.1 Thermoanaerobaculia bacterium | reverse complement strand
GGGAGCAGCTTCCCGTCCTGCGCCGCGCCGGGGTCGTGGACGCGGGCGCCCGGGGCTTCGTCCTCTTTCTCGAAGGGGCGCTGGCGGCCTTCGGGCGGAACGCCGTGGCGCCGCCGCCGGAGCCTCCCGAGGACCGCGTCGAGGCGCGCATCCGCGAGGCTCGCGAGTCGATACTCTTCCGCTACTGCACGGAAGCGCTCGTGGCGGGTGACCGGCTCGACCGGGACGCGATCCGGCGCGCTCTCGCGCCGCTCGGAGATTCGATCGCGGTCGTGGGCGGCGCCGCGCGGGTCCGCGTGCACGTTCACGTCAATCGCCCGGAGGACGCGTTCGACGTCGTGCGGAAGTTCGGCGCCGTCTCCGACACGAAGGTGGAGGATATGCGCGCCCAGCAGGGCGCCCGGTTCGCCGAACGCGGCCGCGTCGCCGTCGTGACGGATTCGGCGTGCGACCTGCCGGAGGCCGCCCTCGAGGCGGCGGGCGTCACCGTCGTTCCCCTCCGGCTCATCCTGGGCGAGGAGACATTCCTCGACAAGGTCACGATCACGCCCGCCGCGTTTCACGAGCGGATGGCCGAGGGCCGGTTCACGGCGCGGACCTCGCAGCCCCCGCCGGCCGATTTCCGGGAGGTGTACGGCGCCCTCGCGGCGCACGGAGCCCCGGTGCTCGGGATCCACGTCTCGGGCGCCCTCTCGGGGACGTGCTCGGCCGCGCGCACGGCGGCGACCTCGCTCCGCGCCGATGGCGGACTGGCTCCGGTTCTCGTCCTGGACTCCAGGAACGTGTCCGTCGCACAAGGTCTCATCGTGCGGGAGGCCGCGCGCGTCGCCCGGAGCGGAGGAACCCTCGCCGAGGCGGCTCTCGCCGCCGAGTCGGCGGCGGCGCGGGCTCGCCTCTACGCCGCCGTGCCGTCGCTCGACACGCTCGTGAAAGGGGGCCGCGTCACATCCGGCCAACGGGCCCTCGCGAACGCCCTCGGCGTGGTCCCCCTCATCACCGTGGACGGCCTCGGGCGCGCCCGGCCCGGAGGCGCCGCCCGGGGCTTCCCCCGGGCGAGCGTGAAACTCGTCGAGAAGTCCCACGCGAGGACGAGGGGGCTCGCCGAGACGACCTGGGGGGTGGCCCACTTCGGGGCGGCCGGGCTCGCGGAAAGCATCGCCGGGGAGCTGCTGACCCGGCGACCGGGGTCCGACGCCTTCGTCGTCGAGATCGCTCCCGTGCTCGCGGCGCACACGGGCCCCGGGGCCGTCGCGGTGGGTTTTCTGGGCTCACGCGCGCGCGATTCGGTTTGAGAACGATTCGCTTGCGAATAGAGCTTGACTCTCCCGCCGTCCGGCAAAAAAATCCGTAATATCTGTCAAACTGTCGACATTCAGCTTTACCCCTCAGTGTGACGTGAAGGAGGAACCGGTGTTCAAATCGATTCACAACCGGCTGGCGACCGTCGTGCTCGTCAGCCTCGTGGCCGCCGCGTCTGCGGGCCGTGTCGAGAGCGCGGGTTTCGCGCTCTTCGAGCAAGGCTCGAAGGCGACCGCCATGGGCGGCGCATTCGTC
This sequence comes from Thermoanaerobaculia bacterium, assembly GCA_023717585.1. Lineage (GTDB taxonomy): Bacteria > Acidobacteriota > Thermoanaerobaculia > UBA5066 > UBA5066 > Fen-183. The sequence goes on along the minus strand of JAMQPJ010000419.1, from coordinate 37,312 downwards.
GCCACGGCGGACGACCCGTCCGCGATGTTCTTCAATCCCGCCGGCAACGCTTTCACCGACAAAGGGCTCACCCTGGAAGGAGGCGGCTTCATCATCCTTCGCCCCACGGCTGAGTTCGACGGCGCGAGCCCCTTCCCGGGGGACGGCTATCGCGCGGAGATGAGCAAGTCGCTTTACGCGATCGGACACGGGTACGGCGTCCTCGGCCTCTCGAAGGACGTGAAGCTCGCGGTCGGCTTCTGGTCTCCGAACGGCCTCGGCGTGCCCTGGGAGAACCCGGACACGTTCAGGGGCCGGTTCCTGAGCCAGCGCACCGACATCCGCCAGCTCGCCGTGTCGGCGCAGCTCGCGATCAAGCTCTCGGACTCCCTCGCCATCGGCGCGGGCCCCGAGTTCCGTCTCACGGACGTCAAGCTCTCCAGGAATGCCGCGGCCCTCAATCCCTTCACGAACCGTGTCGTGGACGTGGCGCACGTCAGCATCGTCTCGACGGGCACCCCCGTTACGGTCGGCTTCAATGCGGGCCTTCTCGTCAAGCCCTGCGAACGCCTCCGCATCGGCATCGCGTACCACTCCCACATGGACGTCGACCTCGAGGGCGGCGCCGAGTTCGGCAAGATCCCGACCGGCAACGCGCAGTTCGACGCGGCCGTCGCGGCCCAGCTTCCGCTCGGCCAGACCGTTCCCGCGACGACGACGGTCCAGTTTCCCTCCCTCACGATGTTCGGGCTGGCCTACGACCTCACGCCGAACCTCACGCTCGAAGTGGACGGCAACTACACGACGTGGAGCGTCTTCGACCAGACGGTCCTGAGGATCTCCGGCCTCCCGGACACGACCCTCGTGCACAAATGGGAGGACGCGTGGGCGGTGCGCGCCGGCCTCCTCTACAGGATGAAAGCGGGCTGGCTCGCGGGCGGGTTCGTGTACGACCAGACGCCGCAGCCCGACGCCGACGTGTCGCCTTTCCTGCCGGATTCGAATCGCGTCGGCGGTTCGATCGGCGCCGGCATCCGGGCCGGAAAATTCGAATTCCAGGTTTCGAGCCTGTTCCTGTGGTTCCACGAGAGAACCGTCTCGACGAACAAGGACAACTTCAACGGCACCTACAAGACGTTCGCGATCCTGCCGGGCGTCACGATCAAGTCGACGTTCTGAGGGAGCACAGAAGAACATGAAGACTCCCACTGCCCTCCTCCGCCTCGTCTCCGCCGCGGCTTTCGCCGCCATTCTCGCGGCTGCCGTCGCCCTTCCCGCCGCCGCCCAGGTCGACCTGACCCGGATCGCATTCGTCGGTGATTCCGAGGGAGCCGGCTTCTCCTCAGGCTGCCTCACGAAGCGCGTCCAGGTGGATTCGCCGATCGCGATCATCGCCCGGACGGCGAACGTCGCCGACTTCCAGCAGCCCATCGTCAACGACCCCGGCCTCGGCAACTGCATGGTCCTCACGTCGCTCGCCCCGTCGTTCGGCGGCGAGGCCGGAAACGGCACGCCGGCGAACCTCGCGGTGGCGCGCCCCTACAACAACCTTTCGATTCCCGGCTGCGCGATCGGCGACATGGTGCGCGCCACGACGGGCGCCGAGACGGCCAGCGCCGGAGCCTGCCGCTCGTTCATCGACCTCGTCCTCCGGAACTCGGCGCTCCACATCGGCTCGCCCATTGCCCAGGCCGTCGCGCTCAACCCGACGTTCGTCTTCCTCGAGAACGTGGGCAACGACTACCTCGGCGCCGTGCTGAGCGGCACCGTCATCGACGGCGTGACCGTCACGCCGCTCGCGCCCTTCACGGCCGACATCAACACCGCGCTCACGACGCTGAAGAGCAAGCAGCCGAAGGGACTCGTCTTCGGCGTCGCCGACGTCACGAGCATTCCGTTCGCGACGACGCTTCCGCCGTACCTGACGAGCGGCGGCAAGCTCGTCCTCGTGGGCGGCGCGCCGATTTCGCTCCTCGGACCGAAGGGATGCGCCACCGGCGTTCCGGCCTGCGCGATCCCGCCCACGACGCTCGTCACGCTCAACGCCGCGGCGTACCTGCCGTCCGGCTTCGGCATTCCCTGCGCGGTTGCCCCGACGCTGCCGAACTGCAACAAGCCCCTGCCCGCGGCGGCCATCGACGCGACGCACCCGGGCGCCCTCATCTATGCCGCCGACGTCGCCTTCCTCAAGCAGCGCGGCACCGACTACAACACCGCCATCAAGGCGGCCGCGACGGCTTCGGGTTACAAGTATTACGACGTGAACGACTTCCTTCTGCGTCTGAAGGCCGGATTCAACTTCGGCGGCGCGACGATCAACGCCGCGTTCCTGTCGGGTGGGGCGTTTTCCTACGACGGCTTCCACCTCACGCCGATCGGATACGCGCTCCTCGCGGACGACGTCATCCAGTTCATGAACGCGAACTTCGGCGCCTCCATCCCCCGCGTGAACCTCTCGGCGTACCTCTTCGCGGGCGGGACGAACGGCGGGCTCTCCGGCCCGTTCACGGGGTCGTACGTGTGGGCGCCGATGAACGATGCCGAGAAGGCGACGGCGATCGAGCAGATCTTCACCCTCGACTTCGCGAGCCAGCTCGCGTCGATGTTCTCTTTCTCGAAGCCCGCTCTCGTGCAGGGCGACGGCGGCCTGGTTCCGCGCGTCGAACGCCATCACCGCGGCCCCGAGCAGCCGTGACCGGCCGAAGGATCAGGAGGACGATGTGATCTCAGCTTTCCTTCCGAAATCGATTTCGAGGCGCGTGGGCGCCGGCGTCGCGCTGTTCGCCGCGCTTTTCATGGCCGCGTGCACGTGCACGACGGGCGCCGGATTCAAGATCACGAAGCCGGGCGAAGGCGCGCACTTCGCGCAGGGCGCGCCCGTCGAAGTGTGCGTGACGCCCGTCGGGGGCGACTACTGCACCTTCCCCCCCAAGGCGTATGAAGTGACGCTCGACGGCGGCCAGAGCCGGATGATCGCCGCCGACGCGAAGCCGCTCTGCACGACCTTCACGGGAGTGGGCGCAGGCCCGCACGAGGCCGACGCCTTCGTCATGCGCAATGGCAAGCGCGCCGAGACGTCGCGCGTGAAGTTCGTCGTCGATCCGCCGCCGCCCCCGCCGACGCCCGCCCCGACGCCGATTCCCACCCCGCCCCCGCCCCCGCCGCCGCCCCCGCCGCCGCCCGCGGTGGAGCAGGAGATGGTGGCGCTTACGCAGAAGGGCGGCTATCTCGAGGACATCTTCTTCGACTACGACAAGGCCGTCATCAAACCCGAGTACCACGATCGGCTCCAGCGCGGGGCCGAGTGGATCAAGAACCATCCCGACACACAGGTCACGATTGAAGGCCACTGCGACCTCCGCGGCACCAACAAGTACAACCTGGCGCTCGGCCAAAGGCGCTCGAAGGCGACGTATGACCACATGGTCAAGCTCGGCATCGAGCCCGCCCGCCTGACGGTCACGACCGTCGGTGAAGAGCGTCCTTTCGCTACGGGCACGAGCGAGACGGCCTACGCCTCTAACCGCAGGTCGCACTTCATCGTCACGAAGCGCTGAAAAGGGTTCTCCGGCGTCTTTCCTGGCCCGGGCCTTACGGCCCGGGCCGCTTGTCTTTCCGGTGAGGGCTGGGTTAGGCTCCAATGTCCGCCAACGGGTCCGGCAAAGGGTGGGGGAACGCTTCTCCACAGTGTCACGCGCGCCAGAGCGGAATCCATGAAACCCTGGAGAATCAATGATTTCCGCAACTGACATCCGGCCCGGAATGATCATCGTCTACAACGGCGAGCTGCACCGGACGCACAGCGTTCTCCACAAGACGCCCGGGAACCTCCGGGGATTCGTCCAGGCGAAGCTCCGAAACCTGAAGTCCGGCGCCATGAACGAGCACCGGTTCCGGTCCGAGGACAAAGTCGAAAAGGCCTCTCTCGACACGCACCAGATGCAGTACCTCTACTCGGACGGCCAGGGGCACCACTTCATGAACCAGGAGACCTTCGACCAGATCCGTCTCGACGACGAGGTCGTGGGCGAGTCGATGAAGTACCTCCTGCCCGAGACCGTCATCGAGATCGACTTCTACGACGGCAACCCCGTGTCCGTGGAGCTGCCGACGACGGTGAATCTCCGGATCGTCGAAGTGGAACCCGGAATGAAGGGCGCGACCGCGTCGGCTTCGTACAAGCCCGCGAAGCTGGAGACCGGGCTCGTCGTCCAGGTGCCGCAGTTCGTCGAGGCGGGCACGATCGTCAAGATCGACACGCGCGACGACAAGTATCTGGAGCGGGTCTCCTGATTCTTCTTCTCGCGGCCGCCCTGGGGGGAGCGCTCGGCGCTGCGGTCGACGTGTCGAAGGAGGCTCCGGTGGCTCCCGTCGCCATGATCGCCGAGGCCCGGCCGGACGCCTCCCTGGGGGATGCGGTCGAGCCGCCGTCCGGCAGCCGTCCCGCGCTCGCGGAGCCCTGCCCGGCGCGAGACCCGGAGGACGGCCGCTGCTATCCCTCGGCGGACGCCGCGGATCTCGCCTGGCTCGCGCGGTCGGGAAGGCCGGCCGCGATCGCCGCCCGCCGGAGCGAGGCCCCCGAGGAGGATCCCGACGATCCGGACGACTCCGAGGACGGAGGGGGCCTCGCTCCCGTCGACGAGGGGATGAAGGATTCCCCCAGCCCGGCCCAGCTCGCGTTCTGGCAGAACCTCGCGAAGACGGTCACCGGTTTCGTCGTGCGCAAGAAAAACAGCCGTCCCGTGTCGGTCCCCGAGAACGAGCTCGCCGAGCTCTTCGCGACCGACTTTCCGCTGCCGCTCGAGGCGTTCGACCGTGGCAAGTACCGCGACACGTTTCTCGCGAGGCGCGGCAAGCACAAGAGACATCACGCGATCGACCTGCCCGCTCCGCGCGGGACACCCGTCGTGGCCGTCGCGGACGGGTACATCGAACGCCTGGGCCGCGACAAGCGCGGCGGCAAGGTGGTCTATCTCAGGGACGGAACGGGGAAGTACACCTTTTTCTACGCGCACCTCGCGCGCCACGAGAAGGGGCTGAAGCCCGGGGATCACGTCGAGAGGGGACAGCGTCTCGGGGACGTGGGCTCGACCGGCCGCGTGATCGGCGGGCCGCACCTCCACTTCGCGATCTTCCGGGACGAGGACGCCGCAGGCCGCGCCCTCGTCGTGAACCCCTACCTCGTCTTCAGCCCGCTTCTGACGACGCCCTGATGCCCTGAGGCCTGACGCCCTGACGCGTCACACCGGCCGCATGCCGTCCCGCGCGAGGGAATTCTCGAGCCACTGATTCGAGAGCTTCTCTTCGAGCCTGTTCTGGGAAAGACGCGCGCGCAGATTCTCCCAGTCCATCTCGTCGAGCTTCTGGTCCTGGTTGAAGCACGAGAAGACGAACGACTCCTTCTTCGTGACGGGGTCCACGTGGCGCTGGAGGCACTGGGCGCAGACCTCTTTCATCATGCACTGCATCGGCGAGTTGATCGACCCGATCCCCACGTGTCGGGGGGAAAGGTGCGGCGCCAGGGACCCATGTCGCGCGGCGCTCACGGCTGCCATCATGCGGTCCGAGCCGATCGCGATCAGATGCGACGCCGCGGCGAGAGGAATCGAGGGCTTCCCGAGGCGTCCCTCCGCGTACGCGAGCATGGCCTCCACGATGTTGCCGAGAAACGTGAAATCCGACGGCCGCGTCGCCGGAATGACCGGGCTGACGTCCACGGCCCAGACGACGACGTCGGCCGCGGCTTCGATCTCCTCGCGCTTGTAGAAGTCCTCGGCCTTCTTGTAGCCGGCGAAGTAGAGCACCCGGTTGCCGCGCTCCCGGGCCGCCTTCCCGATCGAGAAGAGGACCGCGTTCCCGAGCCCGCCGCCGCACAGGACAACCGTCTCGTTCTCCGGGAGCTCGGTCGGCGACCCGGTCGGACCCATGACGACGACCCTCTCGCCTTCCCGGAGCAAAGCACAGAGCCGGCTCGAGACACCGAGCTCGAGGGTGATCATCGACAGGAGGCCCTTCTCCTTGTCGACCCACGCTCCCGTGAGCGCGCACGGCTCGATGAGAGCCGGAGCGGAGGGACCGCCGTCCGGGCCCGGCAGGCGCGCGGCTTCGGCCTCGTAGTTCTGGAACCGGTAGAACTGCCCGGGCCGGAAGTTCCGCGCGGCCATCGGGGCCCTGACGACGATTTCCACGATCGTCGGCGTGAGCCGGTCGACGCGCACGACGCGCGGAACGAGGAGGTCGTCGAGCGTCGCACCGAACGAATGCCACGCGGCGTCGCGGGCCGCCTGCGCGCCGGCCGCCGTGTCGAGGGCCCCCAGGGCATCCGCGAAAAGCTCCCGGATCCTGGGCGTCCCGTCGCGGGCCGAGGCCATCGCCTTCACCACCGAGCCGGCGTAGGCCGGATGGTTGTCGCCGAAGTACGAGAGGAGCTTGCCCGCGTACTCGGTGCCGGTGAAGAACGCCCCCTTGCCGTCGTCCTTCGGGACGAGGCGGAAGCGCGCGCCGTCCTTCTCGGCGACGTGCGGCCGGAAGAACTTCTTCTTCGCGTCGAGGGGGATGCTGCCGGGCCGCTCCCGGCCGTACGTGATGTTCGGCGACGTGCCGGCGGCGACGAGGAGCGTGCGGCAGGGCAGCGTGACGGTGGATCCGTCCTTCCGCCTGAAGACGACGGCCGTGAGCGCGCCGAACTCGTCGGCGAGCGCCTCCACGGGATCGACGTTCTCGATGAAGCCGATCCCCTCCTCGAGCGCCTTGATGATCTCCTCGTGGTTCAGGCGGTAGGCGGGCGACTCCTCCATCGAGCGCCGGTAGGCGATGTTCGAGCCCCCCCAGAGCTTCACGAGCCTCGCGAAGTCCGGCGTCTCGCCGGCGCGCTCGGCGCGCACGCGCTCCGCGCGGACGGCCTGCCCGTGCTCGAGCTGGCGGACGAGCAGCGCGCGTTCCTCGGCGGAGAGCCCGGCGAGAATCGCGGCCTCTCCCTTCGTACGGGCGAGCGCCGCGAATCGATGGAGCGTCTTCTCGACGTGGAGCGGGTAATAGGCCTGCGATTCGGTGGCGGTGTCGATCGCCGTCAGGCCGCCGCCGATGACGAGGATCGGCAGGTCGATGTGCAGGTTCGCGAGCGCGTCCTTCTTGAAGGCGCCCGTGAGCTGGAGGGCCATCAGGAAGTCGGAGGCCTTCCTCACGCCGCGGATGAGGTTGTTCTTCATCTCCACGAGCGTGGGCTTTCCGGCGCCCGCCGCGACCGCGACGTGGTCGAACCCGAGATCGAAGGCCTGCTCGTGCGTGAGCGTGCCGCCGAAGCGCGTGCCGCCGTAGATGCGCAACGTCTTTCGCCGGGCGAGGTTCAGGTAGAGCATGTCGAGGAAGTTCTTGTCCCACCGCACGGTGATGCCGTACTCGGAGACGCCTCCGAAGCCCGTCAGGACGCGCTCGTCGAGACGTCGGAAAAGCGTCTTCGCGTCGCGGATCAGCTTCGGCGCGCGCGCGTCCGTACCGGTGAGCTCCTCGGGGAGCGGCTCGACCTTCAGGCCGTCGATCGCGACGACTCCGAAGCCCTCGTTCAGGAGATGATGGGCGAGGGTGTAGCCGGCGGGGCCGAGCCCCACGACGAGGACGTTCTTGCCGTTGTAGGGGAGCGCGTACGGGCGGGACGCGTTGAGCGGGTTCCAGCGCGTGAGAAGCGACCAGATCTCGAATCCCCAGGGCATCGCGAGGACGTCCGTGAGGACCCCCGTCTCGGCCTGCGGAATGTCGACGGGATCCTGCGTCTGGAAGATGCAGGCCTTCATGCAGTCGTTGCAGATGCGGTGGCCCGTGCCGGGGACCATGGGGTTGTCGATGCAGACGAGCGCGAGCGCGCCGAGGGAATCGCCCTCGCGCCGCAGCAGGTGCATCTCCGAGATCTTCTCGTCGAGCGGGCAGCCGGTGAGCGGCACGCCGAGCGGGTTCGGCCGTATGCCGCCGTCCTTCTGCGTGAAACCCGTCGCGCACGAGTCCTTCTCGCGCTCGTGGCAGAGGATGCAGTAGTGCACCTCGCCGGTGACCGCGCGCTGCGTCTTTCGGGGATCCGTCAGGGTGAAGCCGTCGCGGGCCCGCGCGTGCGAAGGCAGCCCGAAGCGCGCCTCGGGCAGCTCCGGCCGGGAGCGCTCCGTCTCGACGAGCGCGTCGAACTTCATCGGCCTCGCGATCGCGAAGGACGCCCAGGACTTCGTGCGCGGGCGATGCTCCGCGGCGAAGCGCAGGAGCGCGACGTACCTGTCGAAGGCCTCCGCCCATTCCTTCACGAGCGCGGCGTCGTCCGCGAGGAGGGGCAGGGGAGTCCCCGCCGCCCGCGTGCGCAGGAGGGCGACACGTTCGTGCGCGGCCTCGGGCGTGTACGACGCATCGCGGGAACGGGGAGACGCGAGGGAGCCCGCGAGGTCGAACAGATCCCAGCCAGCCCGGGCGACGCGCTTTTCTTCGTCGGCGGGGTCGACGCCGGTCGAGAGAATGTCGACGAGGGCGCTTCCGAGCGCCTCGGCGGCGGCGGAGTCGAGGGAGGCGACGGACGCGGCATCGGGAAACTTCCTGGCCGTGCGCTTCTGGAAGACGGAAAACCGGAACTTGAAGAGGACGGCCTCGTCCTTCGCGTGCGCGCGCGCAGCGTCGCGCTCGGCGGAAACGCCGAAGAGCTCCGCGACGAATCCAGCGAGCGATCGGCTGGCCTCGACGAGGAGAGCCGACCGCTCCGCCGGGGCGAACGGCTCGTGCGCGCGGTACCGCGCGAAGCGCGCCGCAAGCGGCGGGTGCTCCCGCGAGAGCCGTTCACGAAAGAGGGCGTCGAGGTCGAGGAGACGATGCGGGAGAAAAAGGTCCTCATCCGAGAAGCCGAAGTTCATGCAGGGAGGATAAACTGAGTTTCCAGTGACCAAGGACGACCGCGGCGTCGTGGATCCGGGCGTCATTCGCGACCGGTTCCTCTCGGAGTTCGCCCTCGCGCTCGTCGAGGGCGTCCAGCTCCAGGAGTTTCTGGACTGGTCGGTCGCGCAGCTCGGCCGCATCATGGAGGTCGATCGCCTCACGCTGTTCCTCTTCGGCCCCGGCCCTCCCGGCGAGAGTCTCGTGGTGCGCACGTCCTGGGCCGCCGACGGCGTCGAGTCCCTCCCGATGACGGTTCCCCTCTCCGAATCCGCGGTCTCCCTGAAGCTGAGGCAGTTCGAACCCGTGGTGGTCGAGGACGTGGCCGCGTCCACCGATTTGGGTGAGATCCGGGAGGCGCTGCTCGGCCTCGGAACGAAGTCGGTCCTCGCCGTTCCCATCGGAATCGACGGGACCCTGCGGGGCTTCGTCGCGGCGGCCACGGTCCGGGCGTGTCGCGCGTGGGCGCCGGACGACGTCGCGTTTCTCGAATCGGCCGTTCATCACCTGTCCGCGGCTCTCAAGCAGACGGAGCTCGTCGAAGAGCTCGGAAGGGAGCGCGATCGCCTCTCGGTGCTCTTCGATCTCGCCTCCGCCGTCCAGCGGTCCACGACAGTGAACGACGTCGTCGAAACGGCCCTCTCCGGTCTCCGCGACACCCTGCTCTTTCCCATCGGCGTCTTCACGCTCATCTCGCCGGACGGGGACGCGGTCATCGGCCTCGGGGGCTACGGCGGCACCGATCCGGGCGATTTCTCCGGTCTCGTTCCCCTGACGCCGGAACGGCCGACCGTCTCGTTCCGCGTTCTCGAGTCGGGGCAACCGCTCATCGTGAACGACCTCGAGGAGGAACCGGAGGGGCCTTCGAAGGAACGATTCCGGCAGCTCGGCGCCTGTTCGTTCGGAGTGTTTCCGATGCGATCGGCGGGGAAGACGATCGGGGTCATGAGCGTCGCGAGCCGGGACACGTCGCGCCGGATCGAGTTCGACGACGTCGAGACGCTCCAGTCGCTCGCGGACTTCGTGGGCGTCGCGCTCGAGCAGCGCCGCTCGGCCGACGCCGTTCGCGAGGCGATGCGGGAGGCTCGAAGCCTGGCCGATGCCTCCCACGCGCTCCTGACGCGCACGGCCGACCGCCGCGTCCTCCTCGATGGGATCCTCGACGCCCTCGCGCAGCACTTCGGCCACGAGGCCTGCTCGCTCCTCCTCGCCGACCACGACCGCGGCGTGCTCGTGCAGATCGGCCGGCGCGGCAAGTGGTGGTCGCCGGCCGACCCCGTCTCCGTGATTCCCCTCGACGCGCCCGGTCTCATTCCGCGCGCCGCGCGGACCGGGCGCACCGTGAACGCGCCGGAGGTGGGGAGCGAGCCGGACTACGTGGTGGGCTGGCCCGAGGCGCGCTCGGAGCTCGTCGTTCCCCTGATTCTCGACGAGCGTGTCGTCGGCGTTTTCGATCTGCAGTCGGAGCGCCCGAGTGCCTTCTCGGACGCGGACGCCCGCACGATCGGCGCGTTCGCCGAACGAGCCGCCCTCGCGCTGCGGCTGTCGGAGCTCGTCGGCACGCTGGAAAACCGCACGCGGATTCTCGAGGCGGTCACGCGGGCGACGCAGCTCCTCAATTTTCGCCTCCACGCGCCGGACGTCCTCACCTCGGTCGTCGAGGAAACGACGCGCGCGTTCCCGGCTGCCGACGGCTGCGTGGCGTGGGTGTGCGACCCCGACGGCACGAGCCTGTCCGTCGCGGCCGCGGACGGCCTGGGCGCCATGACGCAGCGCACGGCGGGGACGTCGCCGCATCCCCTTTCGCGCCTGAGGTGCGCCGGGCGGGCCTTCCTCGAGAACCGTGTCGTCTTCACGCAGGTGGAGGGCTTCGACGACCTTGCGGCCGGTTGGGATGCGGGCGCGCGCGCCCGCGGGCGGTCCGCGGTCGAGAACCCGGACGCGCATTCCCTGATGGCCGTCCCGATCCGTGTCGGCGACAATCGGCTCGGCGTCCTCGAGGTGCTGGCGATCGCACGCGATGCCTTCACGCCGGAAGACGGAGAGACGCTCGCGCTCCTCGCCGAGCAGTCCGCCATCGCGCTGCGCAACGCGCGCCTCATCGAGGAGCTGCAGAAGAGCAACCGGCTGAAGGACGATTTTCTCGCGAACCTCTCCCACGAGATCAGGACGCCCCTGACCGGAATCGTGGGTTGGGCCGAGGTTCTGCTCGACTCCCATCGCGAGGACGCGGAAGCGCGCCGCGCGCTGCAGGCCATCCTGGGTCAGGCCGATACACTGAGCCGGATGCTGGCCGACCTGATCGACCTCTCGCGGATCGACAACTTCGGTCTGGAGCTTCGGCGCGGCCCGGTGGCGATTCCCGACATCCTCGCGGCGGCGCTCGACGCCGTGGGTCCGGGCGCGAAGCGCAAGGGCGTGACGATTCGCTGTGCGCTCGATCCGGCGTTGCCCGGCGTGGAGGGCGACGCGGCGCGGCTCAAGCAGGTGCTCTGGAATCTCCTCGCGAACGGCGTCAAGTTCACGCCCTCCGGGGGGACAGTGCGCGTGACCGGGCGCCGGGTCCCGGGCGGAGGCCTGGAAATCGCCGTCGAGGACGAGGGGCACGGCATCGAGCCGGAGTTCCTTCCGGTCGTCTTCGACCGTTTCCGGCAGGAGGAAACCTCGGCGAACCGGCGCTTCGGCGGCCTCGGAATCGGTCTCGCGATCGTGCGCGCCATCGTGCTCGCGCACGGCGGGACGATCGTCGCCGAAAGCGAGGGGCGTGAGTGCGGCAGCCGGTTCCGCGTCACGTTCCCGCCGGACCGGGTCGTCCCGCTTCCGGACGACGCCCGGCGCGGAAGGCAGAAGGCGGCGCGATGAACGCGTCGGCCGTTGCGCTGCTCGAGGAGCGCCTCCGCCAGGCCGAGGAACGGATCGCCGCCCTGAACCGGATCGGCATCGCGCTCTCCGCGGAGCGGGATCTGGAGAAGCTGCTCGAGACGATCCTGACGGAATCGCGTCGGTTTTCCTCCTCGGAGGCGGGCAGCCTGTACCTCGCGGAGGAGTCGCCCGAAGGCCGCCGCCTGCGCTTCAAGCTCGCGCAGAACGACGCGGTCAGGTTCGCCTTCTCCGAGCGCACGGTCCCCGTGAACGAGGCGAGCCTCGCGGGCTGGGTCGCCGTGCACGGAGAGCCTCTCGTCCTCGAGGACGCGTACGCGCTTCCCGAGGGCGCTCCCTACCGCCACAACCACGCCTTCGACGAGTCGACCGGCTTTCGGACGCGCGCCATGCTCGTCGTGCCGATGAAGGACCACAGGGGCGAGCTCGTCGGCGTCCTCCAGCTCATGAACCGGCGCGCGCGCGCGACGGACCTCTACGAGGCGTATCCGGCCGACCTCGTTCCGCTCCTTCTCTCCCTCGCGACGCAGGCGGCCGTCTGCCTGAAGGCGAACCACCTGACGGCGTCCATCCGGAGACTCTTCGAGAACTTCGCTCAGGCGGCCATCGTCGCGGTCGAACAGCGCGATCCGACGACCGCGGGCCACAGCAACCGGGTTGCGACACTCACCGTCGAGATGGCGGGCCTCGTGGACCGCGCCGCCGAGGGCCCTTACGCGTCCGTGTCTTTCTCGCGCGAGGAAATGCGCGAGATCTTCACGGCGGCCCTTCTCCACGATTTCGGGAAGATCTCGATCCCCGAGCGCGTCCTCGTCAAGGCGAAGAAGCTGTCGGAGGATGGCCTCGGAAAGATCCGCGACCGGTTCGACTTTTCACTCGTGGCCGCCGAAGCGGCGGAGGCTCGCGCCCTCCTCGAAAGTCGGGCGCGGGACGGGGGCCGCGTGAGCGAACGAGAGCTCCAGGCGCTGGACGCCGCGGCCGCGGAGCGCGCGCGAGAGCTCGAGGAGCTCTTCGACGAGATCGTCGCCGCGAACGAACCGACCGTCATGCCGAAGGACGCACGCGGCCGGCTCGAAGCGCTCCTCGCGCGCCGCACACGCGACCGCCGCGGCCAGGAAACGACGCTTCTTCTTCCCGAGGAGTTCCGCTTCCTGTCCATCACGCAGGGGAGCCTCTCGGAGGAGGAGCGTCGGGCCATCGAAAGCCACGTCTCCCAGACGTTTCGCTTCCTCTCGACGATTCCGTGGACGGCGGACCTGGCCCGCGTACCCGAGATCGCATACGCCCACCACGAGAAGCTGGACGGAACGGGCTATCCACGCGGGATCGGGCCGGCAGACATTTCTCCCGCGGCGCGCTCTCTCACGGTATGCGACATCTATGACGCGCTGACGGCGTCCGACCGCCCATACAAGAAGGCCGTGCCGCGCGACCGCGCGCTCGAGATCCTCGAAGCCGAGGCCGCGCGAGACAAACTCGACCGCTGGATGGTCTCGGCGTTCATCGAAGGAAAAGTCTGGAAGTCGCTCGGACCCTGAAGGCCGTCGCCGCCGCGACGGTCGCGGCCGTGCTGCTCCTGTCGCGGCCCGCCGCGGCATCCCCGTCGCGATGGCACTTCTCGTTCGGGGGAAAATGGCGAATCTCGATTCTCTTCGAAAGGGAAGAGGGGGGAGACACGACCCGCCTGCTCGTGGGCGCGCCGGCGGGGCGATTCGTGTTCGTTTCGACGCAGGATCCCTCGGGCCGGGACTCCACGGAGAGCATCCGGCGTCTCCCGGACGGCGAGACGCTCACGCGGCGCCTCGTCCTGTCACGTTTCGAAGAAGTCTCCGGCTGTTCTTCCGTGCGCGCCCCCGACGCGTGCGTCGTCTTCTCGGGCCCGGGCGGCACGTTCGCCGCGGGCTTCTCGGAGTTCGCCGGCGAGCGGGCGACGGCGGCGCGTGGAAAGGCCGCGGCCCTCGTGTCGCCCGGCATGCGCGATGCGCTCCTGGCGCTTGCTCCTCTCCTCCCTGCCGTCGCCGAGTTCGGCTCCTATGGGAAGGACTTCCTCGGTCTCGTCTGGCCGGAACGCTTCACGCAGCCGCGCTCCCTCCGCAAAGGCGAACGCACGAAGGGCTGCGACTTCGACGCGACGTTCGGGTTCCCGTGCGACGCGAGAGCGCGCGAGCGCGAGGACAAGCGCTTCGGCGGGCCGGCCCGCTAGGCTGCGCGGCGCCGCCGCTGCAATGCGTACACGACGACGCCGGCGCCGAGAATCACGAGGCCCCGCACGGCGTCTTTCGGGGCGTCCCATGCGATCGCGATCGTGAACAGCATCGAGGTCGCGACGTAGAACGCGGGCACCCACGGGTATCCGGGCATCTCCCACGCGGCGAACGGCTCGCGCCGCCGGTAGACGAAGAGCGCCGCGCCTCCGAGCGCGTAGAAGAAAGTCGCCGCGAAGGAAACGGTGGCGACGAGCTCGTCGAACTTTCCCGAGAGGACGAGCGCGGCGGCGATGACGGCCTGGAAGACGAGCCCGAATCCGGGCGTCGCGAAACGCGGGTGGAGGCGCGCGAAGGGAGCCGGCAGGCGGCCATCCTTCGCGGCGGCCCAGGCAATCCGGGGCGCCGGGATGATGTTGGCCGCGAGCGAGCCCAGGACGGACACGATCACCGCGAGCAGCAGCCAGCGGGCGGCTCCGTCGCCGAAGAGCGAGCGGACGGCGGTCTCGGCGGCGCGGGGCGAGGCACCGAGTGTCGCGACGGGCGCCGCTCCGAGATAGACGGCGTTGGCTCCGAGATAGAGCGCGGCGACGACGAGGACGCCGAGGACGAGGCCCCCGGGAATGTCGCGTCTGGGGTTCTTCACCTCGGCCCCGAGGGCCGACAGGTTGATCCAGCCGTCGTAGGCCCAGAGGACTCCCGCGAGAGCGCCGCCGAGAGGAGCGAGGAGCGCGGCCGAGAAGGACGGGAACGCGAAGGACGGCCGAACCGCCTTCGCGGCCGAGAGGCCGAAGACGACGAGCGCGATGACGGATGCGATCTTCACGATCGTGAAGACGTCGTTCAGCCGTCCTCCGGCGCGAATCCCGAAGACGTTCCAGAGCGTGAAGAAGAAGGCCGTGGCGATCGCGACGAGCTGGCCCTCCGAAACCCCCAGGCCGAGGACGGCGAAGGCGGGGGCCGTCGTGCCGAGCCCCGGGAAGAAGGCGCCGAGGAACTCGGCGAACCCGGTCGAGAGGGCCGCCACCGTCCCCGGCATGACGATGAAGACGAGCGCCCACATGTAGAGGTAGCCCCACAGGGCGCCGAAGGTCTCGGTCAGGTACACGTACGGGCCGCCCGCGACCGGCCTCCGCGCCCCGAGCTCGGCGTACGTGAGACCCGCGGCGAGCGCATGCACGGCCCCGAGCACCCACACGACGACGATCCAGGACGGATACGGCGCCTTGCGGATGACGTTCCCCGCCGAGAGGTAGATGCCGCTTCCGATCATCGAGCCCGCGACGTAGAGAACGCAGTCCCCGAGCCCGAGGGCCCGCACGAATCCCCGTTCGCCGCCCGGTGCTCTCCCCCCGCTCACGTCGACGAAAGCGTAACAGGCCCGGGGGGCCAGGCTGCCCTGGCGGGCGCGGTAATCTCCCCGGCGGCATGAGCGACGACGCCCCCGCCCCGCGGAGATACGTCCTCCGGCGCGCCGCGCCCGCGAAGAGCTACCGCGTCGATTACGCGCGGGAGCTGAACGAGGAGCAGAAGGCGGTCGTGTTCGCGTCCGACGGGCCGACGCTCGTCGTCGCGGGCGCGGGTTCGGGCAAGACGCGGACGCTCGTCTATCGCGTCTCGCGCCTCATCGAGGACGGCGCCGACCCGGCGTCGCTCCTCCTTCTCACGTTCACGAACCGCGCCGCGCGCGAGATGAAGCGCCGCGTCGAAACGCTGATCGGCGCCGACCTGAACCGCGCGACGGCGGGGACGTTCCATTCCGTGGCTGCGCGCCTGCTGCGGCCCCACGCCGAGCTCCTCGGCTACAAGGCCAACTTCACGATCCTCGACTCGGAGGACACGAAAGACCTCCTGGAGTCCTCGACCTCCGACATCGGCGTCCCGGTCACGGAGCGGCGCTTCCCGAAAGGCGACCTGCTGCGGGCCATCGTGTCGCTCTGCGTGAACACGGGGAGGCCTCTCGACGACGTGATCGCGGCGGAGCACCCGCACTTCCTCCAGCAGCTCGACGCCATTCGGACGGTCGTCCACCGCTATCTCGAGCGCAAGGTCGCCGCGAACGGCATGGACTACGACGACCTCCTCCTGAACTGGAAGAGGCTCATGCTCGAGCGGCCCGAGATCCGGAAGGGCCTCGGCGCGCGCTTCCGGCACGTCCTCGTGGACGAGTACCAGGACGTCAACCACCTCCAGGCGGAGCTCGTCGACCTCGTCGTTCGGGACGTCGACGCGCCGAACGTGATGGTCGTGGGCGACGACGCGCAGTCCATCTACTCGTTTCGCGGGGCGGATTTCGAGGCGCTTCTCGGCTTTCCCGCCCGGCATCCGGGGACGCGGGTTTTCTCCCTCGAGACGAACTACCGCTCGACGCCCGAGATCCTGCGCCTCGCGGACGCGTCCATCGCGCAGAACACGCGGCGCTTCGAGAAGTCGCTGCGCGCGACGCGGCCGTCGGGCGTGCCCGTGGCGGTTGTCGGCACGTCGGACGTGTCCCAGCAGGCCGAGTTCGTGGCGCAGCGGGTCCTGGAGCTGCGCGACGAGGGGACTCCCCTCGCGGAGATCGCGGTCCTCTACCGGGCGCACCATCAGGCGCTGGAGCTCCAGATCGAGCTGACGCGCCGGGGCATCCCGTACGAGATCCGGTCGGGCATGCGCTTTTTCGAGCAGCAGCACGTGAAGGACGTGCTCGCCTACCTGCGCCTCCTCGTGAACCCGAAGGAAGAGATGGCCTTCAAGCGAATTCTGAAGCTCCTGCCGAAGGTGGGGGAGCGCACCGCGGCGACTCTCTGGACGGCTGTCGAGGGATTGCCGGACCCCGTGGGCTCCTTCCTTCGCCTCGACGTCCGAAAGGCTCCCGCCGGGGCGCAGGGCGCTCTGAAGAAGCTCGCGTCCACGCTCGAATCGCTTCGGCGGCCCTCGCTCCTCTCGGCGCCGGCCGAGGCGATTCGTTTCGTCGTGGACGAAGGCGGTTACGCGGACGTCGCGAAGGCGAAGTTCGAGAACCATCAGGCCCGGCTCGACGACCTGGAGGCCCTCGCGCAGTTCGCGCTGCCGTACGACGGCGTCGAGAGCTTCCTCGAGGAAGTCACTCTTTTCGGCGAGCCCACCGGCGAGTCCGTGATCGCGGGCGACGCGGAAGACGAGCGGCTCGTGCTGTCCTCGATCCATCAGGCGAAGGGGCTCGAATGGCGCGCCGTCTTCGTCCTCGGGCTCATCGAGGATCGGTTCCCGAACGTCCGGGCGGCCCGGACCTCCGAGGGCCTCGAGGAAGAGCGGCGCCTCTTCTACGTCGCGGCGACCCGCGCGAAGGACGAGCTGCTCCTCGTTCACCCCCTCGCCTCGTTCGACCGTTTCGGCATCGTCGTCGTGACCGAGGCGAGCCGTTTCCTGAGGGAGCTGCCCGAGGATCTCTTCGAGCGCTGGGTCCTCGAGTCGGGCCCGCCTCTTCCTTCGGTGGAGGGGCCGAAGGCTCCGCGGCTCGCGGAGGCGGGCGACCCGACGCTGGAAGCGGACGAGGACGAGCCCGTCAACTGACTCGTCCCCGCCCCCGGGTCACGGGACCTTGCGGCTGTTGTTCGTCTCGCTGACCTCGGTGATCGCGTTGTTGGAGTCGACGACGACCTCGATGCCCGTGTCGTCGATGGCGACGGCGCAGTAGGTGCACACTTTGTTCGGCCCGATCTGCTGAACGCAGACGTCGGAATTCGCGCGGTGGAACGTGAAGGTGGCGCTACCGTTCGCGGCGAGATTGGGAACCGGGTTGGTCGCGAGCGTCGACCCGTCCTTCTTCTTCAGGACGACGGCGAACGGCGTCGTGACCGCGACGTTCGAAATGTTCCGGACGCCGTACTGCAGGTCGGGCTGCGTGAACTTCCTCTGACCCGTGAACGCGCCGTTACAGTCGTTCGGGCCCGGGACGCACGTGCCGAACGAACTCGCGTTGCACGTCCGGAAGTTGACGAACTCCGTCGGGATGAGGTCGGGCAGAGCCGGCGTGGAGGAGCCGCCCGAAACGATGCGCGGAGGGGGTGGGGGCGGGTTGCCGCCTCCGGCCGGGGGCGGCGCGGGCGGCGGCGTGGGATTGCACGACGCCACGATCTTCAGGGGAATCCTCTCGCTGCCCGTGAGCCACTTCACGGTCACGTGGCCGTTCCCGAGCTCGGCGTCGTCGTGGGCGCGGATCTCGACGCGGACGTAGCCGGTCTGGTCGCGCTGGCCGAAGTGGACCCCGCCCCCCGGCTTGTCCGTCGTGCCGTGAGCGACGATCGACGAACCGAGGTTCGTGACGTTGTCCTCGGTCCCGGTCGCGAGGTCGGCCCCAAAGCCCATGAGCGTGACCCGGATCTTCGTCCCACGAGGAACCGGGATGCGGTGGTCGTTGGAGAGGAACTGGCCGTAGTCGATGTTGTTGGTCGTGAAGTTGTTGCACAGGGCGGGGCCCGAGGTATGGGTGACGTACATCACGTCGATCTTGGCCGCCGCCGGGAGAGCGACGAGAAGGGCCGACGAGAGGGCGAGGAGCGCTGGACCCGGGGACGTGAGCCTGCGTTTCATGGGAAACCTCCTGACAAGAGAACGCAGAATCCCGTCCCGAGGGCTCACGGCCGCGGCCCGCCGGGCGACTAGAATCGCCCCGTGAGCGATCCGAGGCCCGCCTTCGTCTCTTTTCCCGGCCGCATCCTCTATCTGGCCGAAAGCGCGGAGCTGGTGCGGCGGCAGGTTTCCGGTGAGGATCTCGCCTGGGACTCGAACGACCCCGCGCAGAGGCTCCGGGACGACGTTTCGACCGACGAGATGACGCCCGGCTGGACGTGCTTTCACCACGACGCGACGCTCGGGCGGTTCGCGTACCTCGGTCTCACGTGCCGGGACGGCGAGACGCGCGTGCAGCCGGTCGGCGAGGACGCGGTCCGGCGGGGCGGGTTCGCGGTTTCCGTGGCCGGGCGGCGCCGGGGGAAGGGATCCTCCCGCGAGCAGGCGCCCTACGCGGAGCGCGCCGCGGGCATCCGTCTCCTCGTCGCCGAGAGCTTCGAGCGCATCTACCGCCAGAACGCGATCAACCTCGGAATGCTCCTCACGACGGACTTCGGTGTCCTCGGGCGCGTCCGTCGCGGCGAAGAGATCCCGCTCTCGTTCTTCACGGAAGGCGAGGACGCGATCACGCGTGCGGTGATCGAGGCCGGCGGGTTCCTTTCGTACACACGCGCGCGCCTCGCCGGCCGCACGGCGCCCCCGCCCGTCACGACGCGGCCGCGCGGCATGACGCTTGCCGAGAAGATCCTCGCGCGGCACGTCGTCCTGGATCCGGCGCTCCGGACGGCCGGCGTCGAGGCCGTGGCGCCGGGAGACGCGTGCTTCGTGCGGGCCGATCTCCGGTTTTCCCACGAGTACGTCACGCCGATGGCGGCCGCGTGCCTCGAGGAGGAGCTCGGAAGAGACGCCCGTGTCTCGGACCCGGACTCGGTCCTTCTGTTCCGCGATCACCTCTCGCTTCTCGGCGAGGTGATGCCGCAGGAGCGCAAGGAGAGCGGCCTCCTCGCGCTCGCGGACGCCCTCGCGACGCGCCAGGAGGAATTCGCCGCGGCGCAGGGAATCCGGCTTTACGGTGCGGGCGAGGGCATCTGCCACTCGCTCGTCTTCGAGCGTCATGCGCTTCCCGGTCAGGTCGTCGTCGGGTCGGATTCGCACACGACGCACGCGGGCGCTCTCGGCTGCCTCGCCTTCGGCATCGGCACGACGGAGGTCGCGTGCGCGTGGCTGTCGGGCGACGTGCGCGTGAAGGTGCCCGCGACGGTCCGCGTCGTCCTCGACGGCGCGCGGCCCTCCGGCGTGACGGCGAAGGACGTCATGCTCGCGCTTCTTTCGCATCCGTATGTGAAGGGCGGCGGCGCGCTCGGCAAGGTGCTCGAGTACGCGGGCGAGACGGTCGCCGCCTTTTCCCTGGACGAGCGCGCCACGCTCACGAACATGGCGGCGGAAGCGGGGGCGTTCACGGGCCTCGTGGCGCCCGACGAGACGACGGCGCGCTTCCTTTCCGAGCGCCGCGGCCTTCCGCTCGACGAGGCGCGGGCTCTGTGCCGCGGCCTCGCGTCGGACGCGGACGCGGTCTTCGATTCAACTCTCACTCTCGACGCCTCCGCTCTCGAGCCGCTCGTGGCGCTGCCCGGCGATCCCGGAAACGGTGTTCGGATCTCGGATCTCCCGGCCCCCGTCCCGATCGACATCGCGTACGCAGGTTCGTGCACGGCCGGAAAGCGCGAGGACATGGAGATGCTGGCGGCGGTGCTCGCGGACGGTCTCGCGAAGGGGAAGCGTGTGGCGCCGGGCGTCGACTTCTACATCCAGTTCGGAAGCCGCGACGTGCGGGAGTGGTGCCGGAAAAAGGGGTATCTCGACCTTTTCACGCGCGCCGGAGCACGCCTGATCGAGCCGGGCTGCGGGGCCTGCATCAACGCGGGGCCCGGCGTCTCGACGCGTGCCGACCAGGTCACCGTGAGCGCGATCAACCGGAACTTCCCCGGCCGGAGCGGCCCGGGTCGCGTCTACCTCGCGAGCCCCTGCGTGATCGCGGCCTCGGCGCTCGCGGGTAGGATCACCGCGTGGACGCCCGGCGCCTGAGGCCCCTCGCCGCCGTTCTGGCGGCTTCCCTCGCGGCGGGAGGCTGCCGTTTCGCTTGGAACCTCTGGGCGCGCGGCGACCTGGCGCGCGACGTGACCTCCCTCCTCGCGAAACAGGGCATTCTCGTCTCGGGCGTGAAATGCCGGATGTTCGGCACGCTCCGCGCGGGCGCGTGCACGTTTCCCTTCACCGCCGAGCAGACCTCGCTTCTGGCGAAGGGCCTGAAACTCCGCGTTCTCGCGCCGACCGAGAACATCCGCGAGTTTGCCGGCGGCTGCTCGGAGACGCGGCCTTTCGACAAGGACTTCGTGCGCACTTTCCGCACCGCCGCGTTCCGGCCGCCGGAGCTGAAGCTGCGTGACGGCGGATCGTTCGATTACGTGTATCTCTACCACCACCCGACGTCGGGGCGCGCGTGCGTTCAGGTCGCGTACACGCAGGAAGGCGCGACCACGGCTTCACCGATCACGAACTGACGCGAAAAGCCCGCGTTCGTTCGTTCACGTTCTCACCCGTTTCTTCAGGCGCACGCCGTGGCGTATGCCTCCCCGAGGACGAAGCCCCAGCCTTCGCCGTATCCCTCGCGGGCCGAGGCGCCCTTTTCGCCGAGCCTCTGCCAGCCGCTGTGGACGAGTGTGACGCGCGTCGCTTTGCCGTCGTTCCTGAAGGTCACCTCGATGTCCTGGGCCTCCGCGGGCTCGCCTCCGGGGTGCCACGTGAAGGCCACGCGCGAGGGCGGATTCCAGGCCACGACGCGCCCCCAGGCGCAGCGCGTGCCGTTCTCGTCGACCTCGTAGATCTCGCCTCCGACGAAAGGCTCGAACGCGCAGGTCTTCGCCGTCTTCGCCTTCCCGTGACTGACCGAGAACTTCGAGAGCGGCCACCAGGTGGCGATTCCCACGGTGAAGATCCTGAATGCGTCGGCCGGACTCTTCGGGACCGTGACGCTCCTCTCCAGGGGGCCGAGAAACGGAGCGATGGGCTCGACCTTCATTTCCTTCTCCTCGGTTTCCTGCCGGGCTTCGAGGCCTCGAGGCGGAACGCCTCGAGGACGTCTCCCCAGAAGCGGTCCAGGTATTCGCGCAGCGGCACGAGCCCGCGAGGCGCGACGCGGTAGAGGTGGCGGGTGCCGGCGCGCTCTTCCTCCACGAGGCCGGCGTCCCTGAGGACCTTGAGGTGCTGCGAAACGGCGGGCCGGCTCACGGCGAGGCCCTCGGCCACTTTTCCGACCGGAAGGGGACCCGCCCGAAGCCTCTCCCAGACCGCGCGGCGGGTGGGATCGGCCAGGGCTTCGAGAGCATGAGTGTAAGCAGCCACTAACGGTAAGTTAGTGCTTACGCACTCTCCTGTCAAGGGGCGGCCCGGACTCCTTCTACGGAATCCGGATCCCGTGCGTTTTTCCGGTCCCCTGGGTCAACGCTTCGGGGTTCGGCGCAGTAGAAGGGGATGGTGGAGAAAGAAACGCCGTGGGCGCGATCCTCTTCGATGACGCCCTGATGGCCGCAACCGGGCCGATTCCGGGCGCTCTGGAATCCCTCGTCGCCCGGGCGAAGGAGGGAGATGCCGAAGCCTTCGACGGGATCATGGAGGCCACCCAGAGCCGGGTGGTCTCGACCGCCTGGCGGCTGCTCGGCAGCCGCGATCTGGCCCTCGACGCCGCGCAGGACGTTTTCCTGCGCGTGTTCCGCTCGCTCCGGCGCTTCGAGCTCGAACGGGACTTTCACGCCTGGCTGTACGCCATCGTCGTGAACGTCTGCCGCGATCTGGCCCGCCAGGCCCGCCGCCGCGAGAGGACCTTCACGAGGCTGGAGGAAGGCGAGGCGGAGGTTCCGCGGCGTCCCCACCTGGTGCCGCTGGCCGAGAGCGATCTCCTGCTGTCGGAGCGCCGTGCCCGCGTACGGGCCGCGCTCGACGCGCTCCCCCGGAAGCAGCGCGAGGCCCTCGTCCTCCGGGACCTGGAAGGCCTGACCTCCGAGGAGGTGGCGCTTGTCCTCGGCACGACGGCCGGCACCGTGAGGTCGCGGGTCAGCGCCGCTCGAAGAAAGCTGCGCGTCCACTGCGATCGCGTCTTCGCCGGCGCCGCGGAGAACACACCATGACGTGCGCCCGTGTGGAGACGCTCCTCGCTCTTCACGTGGAGGGCGACCTCGCGGCGGACGAGTCCCGCGCCGTCGAGGCGCACATGGCGGGCTGCCCGGGCTGCCGCGCCGAAGCCGAGGCGTACAAACGCAGCCAGAGCTTCCTCAGGGAAGACGGGCCGGCGCCCTTCGACGAGCGCGACTACGCAGAGATCCGGCGGGGGGTGAGGGAGCGCCTCGACGACAGACCTGATCGCGGCACTCTCGTTCGAAGAGCGAATATTTTCTTCTTAGAAGGGAAGAGGGAGACCGCCCTCGCTCTCACGGCGGCGGCGAGCCTCCTCCTGGCGGCGTCGATCGCGCTGCGGTACCGGCCGACGGCGGTCCCCGGGCCGGCATCTTTCGCGCGCTCCGGCGCCGCGCAAGCCGAGGCGCGGCCTCTGTCCCTTTTTAAGAAGAATCCCCCGGGTGCCCCCGAATTGACATCCGTCGCGCAGGAAGCCGCCGCCCGAGCCGTATTCCCCTCTAAGCAGAAAGAAATGGTCACCCGAAGTTCGCCCTTGCTCGTGGGACGCGCCCCCGCATCAGTCGTCTCCCGCATCGAGCTCCAAACCGCGAACCCGAACGTCCGCATCATCTGGCTCGTCGGCTCGCAGCCGCCGCGGCCTCACGAACTCGAAACCGATTCCGAAGACGGAATCTGACGAAATCCAGGAGGTCCCATGTCGCTGTTCGTACGCCGCCTCTGCATCTTCTTCGCGTTCCTTCTCGTCTTCGGAAGCTTCGCCCTTGCCGCGCTCGGCCAGACGACGCCGAGGCCTGCGCCCGCCGCCAAAGAGGAAATGAAATACGAACCGGTCACCGAAAAAGGCTTCCGGAACCGCGTCTTCGAGATCAGGCACCGCGATCCGCACGCGCTTCAGTCCGTGCTCGTGCCGCTCGGGAGCGGGACGCATGGCGCAATCGTCCTCGCAAACCGAGACTTCAAGACGATCAGCGTCCGCGACTTCCCCGAGAACATCGCCGCGATCGAGGAGGCGTTGAAGAGGCTCGACAAGCCCGAAGCGCCGGCGGCCGACGTTGAGCTCCGCCTGCACGTCCTCATCGCGGGCGGAGCCGCCGGAGACGCGCTGCCCGAAGAGCTCAGGGAAGTCGTCGCCTCCCTCAAGACGGCGCTCGCCTACAGGACCTACGCGCCCATCGCGGCGGCGGTGGACCGGGTCAAGGACGGGACGCGGCGTTTCGCGTGGTCGGGGCAGACCGAGAAGATCGACGCGTCGTCGAACCCGACGGACCGGCGCCCCGCCATGCTGCGCTGGAACATGAGCGCGATCGCCGTCGACCGGTCGACGGCCGGGCGCACCGACGTCCGGATCGACGGCTTCGAATTCGAGGTGTCGCAGCCGGGCACCGGGACGCTCGCCTCGCTGAGAACCGACCTCTCGATCCATGAAGGCGAAAACGTCGTCGTGGGGACCTCGACCCTCAGGGACAGAGGACTGATTCTCGTGCTGTCCGCCCGCGTCGTGAAGTAGGCGCCCCTACTTGCCCACCACCTTCACGACCGCCGTCGAACCGGGGATCTTCTCTCCCTCCATCGGCTCGAAGCGGCCGGCGAGGCAGCCCGCGAGGAACTTCTCCGCCCGGGCGTTGAAGTCGATGCGGTTCTCGGGGCGTGCGAAGCCATGTCCCTCGTCGGGATACAGCACGTACGTCACGTTGCCCTTGTTTTTCTCGATCGCGTCGACGATCTGCTCCGACTCCTTCACGTTCACGCGCGGGTCGTTCGCGCCCTGTCCGATGAGAAGCGGCCGGACGATCTTGTCCGCCTTGAAAAGCGGCGATGCGCTCTTGATCAGCTCCGCGTCCTTCGGGTCGTCGACGTTGCCCATGCGCACGTCGAACATCGCGCGCATCGGCTTCCAGTAGGGCGGGATCGAGGCGATGAGCGTCTTGAGGTTGGACGGGCCGACGATGTCCACGTTGCACGCAAAGGCGTCCGGCGTGAACGTGGCCGCGGCGAGCGCGGCGTAGCCCCCGTACGAGCCGCCGAAAACGGCGATCTTCTTCGGGTCCGCGGTGCCCTGCGCGATGGCCCATTTCGCGGCGTCGATCAGGTCGTCGTGCATCTTGAGGCCCCACTGCCTGAAGGACGCGTTCAGGTACTTCTTTCCGTAGCCCGTGGAGCCGCGGTAGTTCGGCTGGAGGACGGCGTAGCCCCGGTTCGCGAGCCACTGCGCCGTCGGGCTGTAGCCCCAGCCGTCACGCGCCCACGGACCGCCGTGCACGAAGAGGACCATGGGGAGATTCTTCGGCGCGAGGCCGTTCGGGAGCGTGAGGTAGGCGTTCATCGAGAGGCCGTCGCGCGTCTTGATCACGACCGGCTTCATCTCGGAGAGCGCGAGGCCCTCGAGTTTGGGCTGCGCGGAGAAGAGGACCGTCCCCTTCTTTGCCGCGCGGTCCCACTTGTACCAGGTGATCGGGCCGCGGTCCGACGTGAAGGCGACGAGCCAGGCGTCGTCGGACGACGTGCGGTTCACGATGACGAAGTCGCCTGCGTGGAGCTTCGGGATGGCGTCGAAGTCCGCCTGAACGGACGGATCGAGCACTTTCCACGAGGCCCGCCCCGGAGCGAAGGACACGGCCTGGACGACGTGCGACTTGGGATGGATCACGACGGCGCCCGCGTCCACTTCGGGCGAGACGGCGAGCACCTTCTCGGCGCCCGTCGCGAGATTGCGTTCGACGAGGCGCGCCGTGTCGTTGCCGATTGAGCTCTTGAGAAACGCGGACTTGCCGTCGAGCGAAAAGTCCTCGAATTCGAGGATCTCGTCGGGTCCGACCTTGAGAAGCGTCTTCCACGGCGCCTTGACGTCCTCGCGCAGGCGGATCTCGGTGCCGCCGTCCGGCGTCTGCGCCTGCGCGGCGCGCACCTGGAACTTCACGTCGGTGCCCCAGCCCCCGACGTCGCCCGGATTCTCGGTGTCCAGCGTCAGGGCGCCGGTCTTCAGACTCAGGCGATGCACGTCCATGAGCTGGCGGTTGCGGATGTTCGCCTGGATCAGGACTTCGTCGGGGAAGTCGCGGCTGAGGTCCGCCACCCCGGCGCGCACGCCCTGGAACGGCGTGTAATCGCGCACGTTACCCGAGGCGAGATCCGCGCCGTAGACGTGGAAGTTCTCGTCTCCGTCGTTGTCCTGCTGGTACAGGAGCGTGCGGTTGTCCTCGGCCCAGAAGAACTGGCGGATGCCGCGCTTCTTGTCGGCCGTGACCATCTTGTCGTCGTCTTTGCCGAGGGTCTTGACCCAGACCTGCAGGACGTTCTTCTTGTCGGGCGCGATCCACGCGAACCGCTGGCCGTCCGGCGAGAGCCGGGGGTGGGTGCGCTCGGGGTTCCCGAAAAGGATGTCGCGGGAAATGAGGGGCGGGAGCTGAGCCGGAAGGGGCGCGGCCGGGAGGAGGATGGCGAGGGCGGCCGCGGTCCTGGCGACACACGAAAACAGCGATTTCGGCATAAAGGGGAGTCTCCTTTTCCCTCAATACGTGGGTATGCGCCCTCCGGTTCTCACCTCCGTCGGTCCTGGAGGAACCTTCAGGCAGGTCGGGCGTAATCCTCCTGAAATCGGGCTCCGCCCGGGAGGCTGGACAAATGGGAAAGCTGTTGAAAACCCTTCTCGTGCTGGTCCTTCTCGCGGGAGCGGCGACGGGCGTCTACGCCTACAGCCGGGCTGGCAAGAAGGCCGCCGGCGGCATGAAGCTCATCGACGCGCAGCTCGGGTCGATCACCGAGAAGGCCGTCGCCGTAGGCCAGATCCAGCCCCGCCAGAAGTTCTCGGTCAAATCCAAGATCTCGGGCATCGTGAAGGTCTGCCGGGTCGAGGTCGGCGATCGCGTGAAGGCCGGGGACCCCCTCTTCGAGATCGGGCCCGACCCGACGCCCCTCGAGCTCACCGAGGTGGACCGCCGCGTGGAGTCGTCGCAGGCCACGTACCAGCGCGCGCAGCTCGACTTCGCCCGGTCCGAGGAGATGTTTCGCCAGGGCATCCTCCCGAAGTCCGACGTCGACGGAAAGCGCGAGACGTTCGAGCTCGCGAAGATCGCCCTCATGAAGGCCGAGCAGGACCGCGACCTCACGCGGAAGGGGCGGCTCGCGAAGACCGAGACGACGGGCTCCGAGTCGATCATCCGCGCGCCGGCCGCGGGCACGATCCTGACGCGCGCCGTGAACCCGGGCGACCCGGTCGTCCCCCTGACGTCCTACCAGCCGGGCACGGAGCTGGCCACGGTCGCCGACATGGGCGAGCTCATCTTCAAGGGCACCGTGGACGAGATCGACGTCGGCAAGCTCCACGTGGGGCTCGTCGCGCGCATCAAGGTCGGCGCGCTCCCGACGGACGTCGTCACGGGGAAGGTCTCACGCATCGCTCCGCAGGCGCAGCAGAAAGAGGGCGCGACGCTCTTCGACGTCGAGATCGAGCTCGAGCGCAAGGAGGGCGGCCCCACGCTGCGCGCCGGCTACTCCGCGAACGCCGACCTCATCATCCGCGAGAAGAAGGACATCGTCACGATTCCCGAGCGCCTCGTCCTCTTCGAAGACAGCGGCAAGAAGAGCTTCGTCGAGATCCCGGACGAGAAGGCAAAGGGCAGCAAGCTCGAGCCGAAGAAGATCGAAGTGAAGCTCGGCATCTCGGACGGGATGAACGTGGAAGTCGTGAGCGGCCTCAGCAAGGGCGACAAGGTCGTTCAGAGACCCCCGAAAGAAATCTCTTAGTAAGAGGAAGAGAAGAGGAAGAGAAGATTTCTTGGAAGGTGTGTGAGGCAGGAGTAGATGGCGACATTCTCGGAAGTCCTGAGGCAGCTCCTCCGCGACGTGCGCAGCCAGAAGCTGCGGACGTTCCTGACCGTGTTCGGGATCGTGTGGGGAACCGTCGCCGTGACGCTGCTCCTGGCCTTCGGCACCGGCCTCAAGAAGCAGCTCGTCAAGAACACCGCGGGGCTCGGGGACCGGATCTGCATCGCATGGCCGGGGCTCACGTCCGTTCCCTACCAGGGCCTCGGAAAGGGCCGCCGCATCCGCCTCATGGAAGAGGACGTGGACGCGATCCGCCGCGAAGCCGAGGGGCTCGCCGGCGTCTCGAGCGAATACGACACCTCGATGAAGCTCCACCTCGATCTCAAGACGTGGCCCGTCGACGTCTCGGGGGTGTCGCCCGAATTCGGCCGCATGCGGAATCTCATCCCGCAGGAGGGCGGCCGCTTCATCGACCCGACGGACATGAATGAGCGGCGGCGCGTCCTCTTCCTCGGCGACAAGCTCGCCGAGAACGTCTTCGGAAAGGAAAACGCCGTCGGGAAGACCGTCATGCTCGGCAACTCGCCGTTTCTCGTCATCGGCGTCCTCAAGCCGAAGACGCAGGACTCGAGCTACAGCGGGCGCGACAACGACAAAGCCAGCATCCCGGGCACCACGTACCGCGCCCTCACGGGCGAAAAGTACGTGAACAACCTCATCTACCAGGCGAAATCGGCGTTCGAGACGGAGTCGCTCACGGCCCGCATCCTGGAGATCCTCGGCAAGCGCAAGAAATTCGATCCGAAGGACAAGGAAGCGCTCTCGGTGTGGGACACGACGGGCCAGTTCAAGTTCTTCGACACGTTCATGCTCGCGTTCACAGGCTTTCTCGGCATCGTGGGCTCTCTCACGCTCGTCGTGGGCGGCATCGGTGTCTCGAACATCATGAACGTCGTCGTGGAGGAGCGGACGAAGGAGATCGGGATCAAGATGGCGCTCGGAGCGAAGCAGCGCTTCATCCTCACCCAGTTCCTCCTCGAGACGCTTCTCGTGACGGCCGTAGGCGGTCTCGTCGGCTTCGCCGTGTCGATCGGGATCTGCGCCGTGTTTCCGAAGTTCGGTTTCACGGACTCGGTGGGCGTGCCCGAAGTTTCCGCGGGCGTCGCGGCGATCACGATCGGGATCCTCGGGCTCATCGGACTGCTCGCCGGGTGGTTTCCGGCGCGCGAGGCGTCACGGCTGGATCCGGTCGTGGCGATGAAGCTGTGAGAGGCGGCCGGACCCTTCCGGTGGTCCTGACCCTCTTCACGCAGTCGTCCCGGCTCGCGAAGAAGCGCGCCATCCTGACGATCGCCGCGATCGCGTGGGGCACGGTCGCGATCCTTCTCCTTCTCTCGTTCGGCGAGGGCCTGAAGCGGCAGATGGACCGCAACCGCCGCTCGACGGGGGAGAACCTCGCGGTCATGTGGCCGAACGAGACGTCGAAGCCGTGGAAGGGGATGCCGCCGGGACGCCGAATCCGCCTCACGACGGACGACGTGTCGTTCGTGGCCGACCGGATGCCCGAGCTCCCGGCCGTCATCGGCGAGGTCGTGTCGTGGCGCACGGCCATCACGTACGGGCGCAAGACCGTGAACGGCCGCGTCCTCGGCACGAACACGATCTACGGGGAGACGCGCAAGCACTATCCGCAGCCGGGCGGGCGGTTCTTCACCGAGGCGGACGAGGCCGAGAAGCGCCGCGTCCTGTTCCTCGGCGACGAGATGGCGAAGGACATCTTCGGCAAGGAAGATCCCGTCGGGAAGACGCTCCTCGTGAATAGCTCGCCGTTCACGGTCATCGGCGTCATGCAGCACAAGACCCAGATGGGCGTCTACGGCGGACCCGACCAGAACCACGCCGTCATTCCGTGGACGACGTTCAAGGCGATCTTCGGCCGGGACCGGCTGAACGTGCTCCTCATCCAGTCGCGGACGCCGGACGACATGTCGGGGGCGCTGAAGCGCCTGAACGAGATCCTCGGCGCGAAGTACGGCTACGACCCCACCGACGAGCGGGCGCTCTCGACCTGGAACATCGTCAAGACGTCGCGGAACGGGCAGAGGGTCTCGCTGGGCATCGAGATCTTCCTCGGGATCATCGGGGTGCTGACGCTTTTCGTGGGCGGCATCGGCGTGGCGAACATCATGTACGCAGTCGTCAAGGAACGGACACGCGAGATCGGCGTGAAGATGGCGCTCGGTGCGAAGGCGCGCTGGATCACGTGGCCGTTCGTCCTCGAGGCCCTCGTCTATACGCTCGTCGGAGGCACGGCCGGCCTCGTGATCGCGATCCTCATCGTCACGGGCCTCGGGCTGATCCCGGACGGCTCGAACCGCGTGCTCGCTTTCCTCGGCCGGCCCACCCTGTCGCCGCTCATCGCGGCCGGGACGGCGGCCATCCTCGGGGCGATCGGCCTTCTCGCCGGGTATTTCCCGGCGCGGCGCGCCGCCGCGATCGACCCCGCCGCCACGCTTCGCTACGAGTGAGAGAAGAGTCGACTCGTGAGAGGAAGACAAGGAGATCTCATGGCCCGGAACGGCAACGCCCCTCGGTCCGTCTCGGACGACATCGTCCTCCTGCAGGACATTCGCAAGGTCTACGACACCGGGAAGGTGAAGGTCGAGGCCCTGAAGGGCGTGAGCTTCACGGTCAGGAAGGGCGAGTTCGTCGCGATCGTCGGGCCGTCGGGCTCCGGCAAGTCGACTCTCATGAACCTCATCGGCTGCCTCGACACGCCCACGAGCGGCGTTTACGAGCTCGGCGGCGAGGCCGTGGCGGGGCTTTCTCGCGACGCGCTCGCCGACGTCAGGAACCGCCGCGTGGGCTTCGTTTTCCAGAACTTCAACCTCCTGCCGCAGATCTCCGCCCAGGAGAACGTCGAAATGCCGATGCTCTTCGGCGGCGTTCCCCCGAAGGAACGCCATGCCCGGGCCGCGGAGCTGCTCGAGAAGGTGGGCCTCGGGGATCGCCTCGAGCACAGGCCCACGGAGCTGTCGGGCGGCGAGATGCAGCGCGTCGCGGTCGCGCGGGCGCTCGCGATGACGCCCGACATGCTGCTCGCCGACGAGCCGACCGGAAACCTCGACTCGACGTCGGGCGGCGACATCATGGGTCTTTTCACCGATCTCTGGAAGGCGGGAGGCACCTTCATCGTCATCACGCACGACATGAGCCTCGCTCGCCGGGCGGGCCGCGTCATCGAGGTGCACGACGGCCGCATCCTCAAGGACTCGGCGGCCGAGGCGGCATAGGTCCGGGGATTCCCGCTACTTCTTCGCGGCCTTCACGACCCTCGTGCAGGTCTCCTCGTCGCCTGCGGCCCACTTGCCGTCGGCCCCCTGCATCTCGCCCTTGTGCGTCATCTCGGTGGCGCTGACCTTCGTGAAGGTGTCGCGCGCACCCATCTTCTGGCCCCCCATGAGAGCGGTCCCTTCGAAGACGAGGGCGTTTCCCTTCCAGCCGGGCGACGTCTGCGTGCACGCCCCGCCGAAGACGTCGAAGCAGACGGAGTCGAACGCTTTCCGGGCGGGATCCCAGCCCACGACCTGGAGGACGCGGTAGGGCATCGGGCTCGCGGCCGTTTTCGCCTCGTCGTAGTGGATCACGAGTCGGAAGCCTCCCAGCGCCATCTGCGCCTTCGCGACGCCCTCGGTCGCGTGCTCGGGGCCGAACGGCGACGCGAACGCCTTTCCGGAGCAGCTCCAGGTGCCGACCATGTAGGAAAGCTGTGACATCTCGGCGGCGGGCTTCGGCGGAGCCATCGGTTTGTCCTCGGCCCGGAGCGACGAAGCGACGAAGAGCGCGGCGACGGCGAGCAGGCGGCACGCGGTTTTCATGAGGTCTCCTCCTTTTCGAGGAATCCTATATCGCCCTGCGACGAAGTCTCAAAAAGGGGGAAATCCGCGAGGGACCGCCGCGGCTGCTTACTTCCCGACCTCGAGCGTCTTGACGATCTTCTCGAGGCCGTTCTCGACGGCATCCTCCAGCGTAGAGCCCTTCGCCTTGTGGCGGATCTCGAAGATCGTCTTGCCCGACTTGTCCTTGGCGACGAGCTCCATCCCCACGCCGGGATTCGCCGCCCAGCCGCCCCATGCGCGGGCGGCGCCGCTCGGCTCCCAGGCATTGAAGACGTTCCCCTCGATCCGCAGGTTGCCACCGTCCTTCACGACCTCCCAGCCGAGCTTCTTGGACCTCTTGATCCACTGTTCCAGGTACTCGGGGCCCGACTCGGCCGCGTGCTTGCTGCGCGATTTCTTGTTCGTGGAGCCCCATGTCTTCGCCGAGACGGTCTTGAACGACTTGAGGTCGACACCTTCGGTGAAGTAGACCCAGTCGGCCTCCTTACCCTTCGTCAACTTGTCGTAGTTCTTCAGGTACTCCTGGGGCTCGTCGTTCTGCTTCGCATCGTCCGACTCCGTGAACTTCTTGGAGCTGGCCGCGGCGGGAACGCTGACGGCGAGTGCGAAGAGCGAGGCGAGCGACAGCAGGGCGTAGCGGCGGGTAATCGTATACATGGTCGGACATCCTCCTCTTGATGGTTGTGGCTGGGCTGGCCAGGCGATTGTAGAAGAGAGAAGAGGAAATGCTAAGATCTTCTCCGGAGGCGCGCACTCACATCCGACCCGACTCCATACCGCTCACCCTTCCCGAGGCCGGGCTCGGCGCGCTCTTCGGTGTTCACGACGAAAACCTTCGGCTCCTCGAGGACGCCTTCGGCGTCGAGATCGCCGCGCGCGGCCGCGAGGTTTCGGTCTCGGGCGACCCGGAGAGCACGGCGCTCGCGGCGCGGCTCCTGTCGGACTTTTCGAAGCTCATCGAGCGCGGCTACAAGCCGAAGAAGGCCGATCTGGACACGGCCATCCGCATCCTGAAGGAAGAGCCGTCCACCTCGCTCGTCGAATTCTTCGAGAATCGCTCGGTCGGGCCGGCGCTCCGCCAGGTCGTGTCTCCGCGGAACGTGCGGCAGCAGGAATACCTGCAGGCGGTCCTCGAACACGACATCGTGTTCGCCATCGGGCCCGCGGGCACCGGCAAGACCTACCTGGCCGTCGCGATGGCCGCGGCCGCGCTGCTCGAGATGAAGGTCAAGCGCATCGTTCTCTGCCGGCCCGCCGTCGAGGCGGGCGAGAAGCTCGGCTTTCTGCCGGGCGACCTCGCCGAGAAGGTGAACCCGTATCTCCGCCCGCTGCACGACGCGCTCTACGACATCCTCGGCTACGAGAAGGTCGGCCGGATGCTCGAGCGCAACATCATCGAGGTCGCGCCGCTCGCCTTCATGCGCGGGCGCACGCTCAACGACGCGTTCGTGATCCTCGACGAGGCGCAGAACACGACCTCCGAGCAGATGAAGATGTTCCTCACGCGCCTCGGGTTTGGCAGCCGCGCCGTCGTCACGGGCGACGTCACGCAGATCGACCTGCCGCAAGGGAAGATCTCCGGCCTCAAGGAAGCCGACCGCGTCCTCGCGGGCGTCGAAGGCGTCAAGTTCGTCCGCTTCGACCACCGCGACGTCGTCCGCCACCGCATCGTGCAGTCCGTCGTGAACGCCTACGAGATCTTCGAGAGGAAGAAGGCCGAGGATGCCGCCGCGGCCGGCGCGAATGCCAGCGGCAACGGGCACACGAACGGGAACGGCAGGAACCCGGCGCAAGCTGGCGAGTAGCGCCCCGATCCAGGTCAGGGCGGAAGATTTCTTAGAAAGTGAAGAGAGCAAGGGCGCAAAGGCGGGCCGGCGGAGCCATCGGCGCCGTCGATGTTCTGGTCACCGTTTTCACGGCTCCACCGGTGTCGCGCATCGAGGCCTGGTCCCGCAGCCTTCTATTCGAAGCACGCGCGAAGCGCGCACGGTTTTCCGTCCTGCTGTGCGGCGACCGGCGCATGAGCGGGCTGAACGCGCGGTGGCGCGGCAGAGGCTCGCCGACCGACGTCCTGTCTTTCCCCGCCTTCGAAGCAACCTCGGTCCGCGCCGCCGCGCGGCGTGGCGAGTTTCTCGGCGACATCGTGATCGACGTTCCGTACGCGGCGCGGCAGGCCCGCCGCCGCGGCCACAGGCTCCAACGCGAGTTGCAGATTCTCCTCGCGCACGGCTTTCTGCACCTTCTCGGCTACGATCACGAGAAGGACGGCGGCACGATGTTCCGGCGGCAGCGGCGGATCCTCCTCTCGGCCTTCGGCGAAGGCCCGGATGGCGTGCCGTGACCGGCGTTCTCGTCGGGGGCGCCGGCGTCGCGCTTCTCCTTGCCACCTTCTTCGCGGGCGTCTACGTCGTCTTTTCCGGTTTCGGCCAGGCGCTCGAGAGCCTCTCGGTCCTGCGCCGCAAGTCTCTCCTCGAGGCGAATCCCGCGCGCTTCGGCACGCTCCTCGCGTCCGAGCACGTCCGCGTCTCCCGGATCGCCGTGCGCCTGACGGCGCAAGGCGCGGTGCTCGGCGGCCTCCTCTGCCTCGGTTCGGCCCTCGCGGCTCTCGGCGTTGCCGAACCGTGGCTCCTCTCGGCCGTCGTGATCCTTCTCGGCTGGATTCTCGCCGAAAGTCTCATCATCCGGTGGGTCGCCCGCCGGGGCGGGAACGAAGCCCTCGCGGGCTTCGCGTGGCTCACGCCCGCCGTCGATTTCCTCGCGGCTCCCCTGACGCCCTTCCTCTCGCGCCTTCTCGAACGCGAGGACGACGAGACCGAGGCCGGCGCCGCGGGCGTCCCGGAGAAGGAAGAGTCCGAGAAGGACGCGGACATGCGTGCGCTCCTCGACGTCGCCCGCGAGGAGGGGATTCTCGAGGAGCACGAGGAAGAGCTCGTGACGCGCGCCGTGGACTTCGGCGACCGCACGGTAGGCGAGGTCATGACGTCGCGGCCCGACATCGTGTTCGCCGAGGCCGACGCGCCGCTGGACGAGATCGCGGACCTCTTCGCGCGCACGAAGTTCACGCGGATTCCGCTCGTGGAGGGCAGCGTGGACAAACCCGTGGGTGTCGTCCACGTCAAGGACGTGTTCACCGTCCTGCGCCGCCCGAGTCCGCCGGCCACCGCGCGCCCGCTCGCACGCCAGGTGTTCTTCGCGCCCGAAACCCAGACGGTCGCGACGCTCCTGTCCGACTTCCGCCGCCGCCGGCAGCCGCTCGCGATCGTCGTGGACGAATACGGCGCCGTGACCGGTCTCGCGACGCTCGAGGATCTCGTCGAGGAGCTCGTGGGCGAGATCGCGGACGAGCACGAGGACGAGCAGCCGCCGATCGTCGCGCAGGAGGACGGGTCGTACTCGGTGGCGGGGCGCGTCCGCGTTCCGGAGATCGCGACTCTCTTTGGCGTGACGTTTCCGTCCGACGAATACGACACCGTGGCCGGTCTCGTCTCGGAGCGGCTCGGGCGCATCCCGAGGGCGGGCGAGACGGCGCACGAGGCGGGCCTCCTCTTCCTCGTGGAGGAGGCGGACCGCCGCCGGATTCACCGCGTGCGCATCCGGCGGGAGGACACCCCCGCGAAGGCGGACGAGAAGGCAGACGAGAGGGTAAAAGGGCCGGAGTCGTGAGCGCGCACGTCCGTCGCGCCGGGACGGTCGCCGTCGTCGGTCGCCCCAACGCCGGGAAGTCCACGCTCGTGAACGCCCTCGTGGGGACGAAGGTCGCCATCGTCTCCGACAAGCCGCAGACGACCCGGCGCCGTCTGCTCGGGATTCGCACGGATGCCGAGGGCCAGATCGTGTTCGTCGACACGCCGGGACTTCACAAGCCTCTTCATCGTCTGAACAAAGCCATGATGAACGAGGCGCTCGAGGCGCTCCGCGAGGAGGACGTCCGGCTCCTCGTCGTGGACGTCTCGGTGCCGTCCGGCGGCGGAGACCGCTTCGCGCTGGACCTCCTCGCGCGCGCGGAAGGCCCCCGGATCGCAGTCCTGAACAAGATCGACCAGGTTTCGAGGGCCGCGCTTCTTCCGCGGCTGGAGGCGGTTTCACGTGCGGGGATCTTCGAGGACATCGTCCCCGTCTCGGCGCTCACGGGCGAGGGGCTCGACCTTCTCGTGCCCGTGATCCGGCGGCATCTCCCCGAGGGTGAGGACCTTTTCCCGGCCGCGACGGTCACGAATTCCGACACGAAGACGCGCGCCGCGGAGCTCATCCGCGAGAAGTTCCTCGAGAGGACGCGGGAGGAGATCCCGTACGGCCTTGGGGTCTTCGTGGAAGAAGTCAGGCGGGACGAGGCGAAGGACCTCACCGTGATCAAGGCGACGGTCGTCGTGGACCGCGACTCTCACAAGGGCATCGTGCTCGGGGCTGGGGGACGGCTTCTGCGCGAGGCCGGCACGGCGGCCCGCCTCGAGCTCGAACAGGCGCTCGGCGGACGTTTCTATCTCGAGCTCCTCGTCGCGGCCCGGCCGGGCTGGCGCGAGGATCCTCGCTTCCTGGACACGCTCACCAGTTGACGCGTTGACGGGGGCCCCGCGTCCCGTAAACTCCAGGTCCGGAGCACGGGGGAAACGTGGACAAGGAAAAGAGGCGCGCGCCCCGAACTTCCGTCGTGAAAGGAACGCGCGGGCAGCTCAAGTCGACGATCCCGGTGGAGATCCTGAACCTCTCGGAGATCGGGCTGCTCTTCGAGGTCGCCTCGACGCTGCGCCCTGGTTCGACCTACGATCTGAACGCGACCGTGGCCGGAGTTCCGTTTTCGGGGCTCGTGCGGGTCACGCGCTGCCGTGCGGGCGGCTTCGCCGCCGACGCCGAGGGCGGGCGCCTGCTGATCTACCGGGCGGGCGGTGAATTCGTGGGCCTTTCCGAGCAGCAGATGTCGGGCTTGCGCCTCGCGCTCTCGAAGAGGTCCGCCTCGGGGGTGTCGCTGAAGCGTCCGTCCTGAACCGTCAGTCTTCGAGGCCGCGGAAAGCCTGGCGGAGAGCATCCTCCAGGCGGCGCGCGCGATCGTTCGCCGCGGCCGCGGCGGACTCCGCGTTCGCGGCGGTGTCGCGGGCGGCGGCGAGCTCGCCGCGGAGCCGGGCCATCTCGCTCGAAAGGTCCGCACGGAGGGTCGCGATCGCTTCCTCCAGACGGCGCTCGGCGACTTCGCGCGCGGGAATCTCCTGCGTGCTCACCTCGGAAGCGTCCAGGCGGCGGAACGATC
Source organism: Thermoanaerobaculia bacterium (assembly GCA_023717585.1). GTDB lineage: Bacteria > Acidobacteriota > Thermoanaerobaculia > UBA5066 > UBA5066 > Fen-183. Next base: position 722 of record JAMQPJ010000419.1, on the reverse strand, counting down.
CGGACACGCGCCCGGCCGCCTTCCGCGTTTCGGCCAGGACGGCATTGAGCTTCTCGTCGACGGTCGTGGATCTCGCGGGCGGCGGTGCCGCGTGCACGGTCGCGGGCGCCGGTGGCGGCTCTGGGGCAGGCGGCGAGGGAGGCGCGGAGGCCAGCGCCGCCAGCAGGACGGCCGGCGCGAGCGTGGCCTCCGGCGCGGCCTGCGCGGTCGCGGGCGGCTCCTCGGCGGCGGGCCTCGCCTCGACGGCAGGTTGCGTCGAAGAGGGAGCCGAGTCTTCCGAGAGGTCCGGGAACGCCCCTTCGACCGACGGGACGACCCAGGCTTCGGCGCTCTCTTCGATCGGGTCTTCGGACGGCTCTTCGGATGGCGGTTCGTCCCGATCGGACACACGCGCGCTCCCAGAGACGGCGAGCACGGGCTCCACGTCCGGAATGACCGCGGCGGCGGGCTCTTCCTCGGCGGCCGCGGGCGTCTCGTGGGAGGACGCGGCGAACGCCTCACCCGGCCGGACGGCGGGCGTCTCGGGAGGCGGCTGCCAGCCGCGCTGGAGGCGGCGAAGAAGGTCCACGAAGGTGAGCTTCGAGACGAGCTTGAACGTCTCGATCACACCCGAACCCTGGGAGGCGACGGTCTCGACGTACGGATAGGAGTGGAACCCGAGCGAGTCCTGCAGCGCCTCCACCGAGAGCGCGCTCGACAGATCACGCTTGTTGTACTGGATG
>JAMQPJ010000403.1 GCA_023717585.1 Thermoanaerobaculia bacterium | reverse complement strand
ATACCAGCGATCGCTCGGGTTTTCCCTCTGCTTCCAGAACTTCGACGCGGAGGTCGCGTCGCTGCCGGGCGCGTATGCGCCACCCGAGGGGCGGCTGCTCCTGGCCTTCGCGGGCGAAGAGCCCGCGGGATGCGTCGCGCTCCGGAAGCTGGAAGACGGGATCTGCGAGATGAAGAGGCTCTGGGTGCGCCCCGCGTTCCGCGGCACACGTCTGGGGCGGCGGCTGGCGGAGGCCGTCCTCGCCGAAGCCCGAGCGGCGGGGTACCGGGCGGTCCGACTCGACACGCTGCCCTCGATGCGCGAGGCGCAGGCACTCTACGTCTCGCTCGGCTTCGTCGACATCCCGCCCTACAACGAACATCCGATCGAGGGAACGCGGTTCATGGAGGCGATCCTCCCGCGACCTTGATGTCCGAGCGTGGCGTGGAGCTCAGGCCGGCTTGCGGTCGAGCGCACGCCGGATGGTCCGCGCGAGGGTCTCGGGGTTGAAGGGCTTCGGGATGAAGTCGCTGCCGGGCTCCAGGATGCCGCGCTCGTCGAAGTAGCCCGACGCGAAGACGACTTTCATCGCGGGGCGCTCGGGGCCCAGCAGGTCCGCGAGGCGCCGGCCGTTGAGGCCCGGCAGGACCACGTCCGTGAGGAGCAGGTCTATCTGTCCCGAGTATCCGCGCGCCGTCTCGAGCGCCTCCTCCGCGGTCGACGCAACGAGGAGGCGATAGCCGCTCCGCTCGAGCACGAGGGAGGCGAGGCGCCGCACGGACTCCTCGTCCTCGACGAGCAGGATCGTCTCCGTGCCCCCGCGCGGCAGAGATCGCGGAGTCACGTTCGAAGGCGAGTCCGCGGCGCCGTGGACGCGCGCCAGGTAGACGAGCACACGGGTCCCTTTTCCGGGCTCGCTTTCGATGTGGACGTAGCCGCCGCTCTGCTTCACGATCCCGTACACCGTCGAGAGCCCGAGGCCCGTGCCCTTGCCTCTCTCTTTCGTCGTGAAGAAGGGCTCGAAGGCGTGCGAAAGCGTCCCGGCGTCCATCCCGTGGCCGGTGTCTGCGACCTCGAGCAGCACGTAGTCCCCTTCCGCGACGTTCGGAACCTCCGGAAGGCTCGCGTCACGAAGCGACGCGTTCCGCGTCGCGATTCTGAGGACTCCGCCCTCGGGCATCGCGTCGCGCGAGTTCACCGCGAGGTTGAGGAGCACCTGCTGGATCTGGCCCGGATCGGCCATGACGCGCCAGAGGTGCGGGTCGCGCTCGGCCTCCAGCGCGATGTCCTCGCCCAACACGCGGCGCAAGATGCCGTCGACCTCGGCGAGCACCTCGTTCAGGTCGAGGACCTTCGGCTGGAGCACCTGCTTGCGGCTGAAGGCGAGAAGCTGTTTCGTGAGCGACGCCGCGCGCTCGCCCGCCTTTCGGATCTCGTCGGCGGAGCTGCGCACGTCGTCCGTGGGGTCCGAGTCGAGCAGGAGCTCCGCGTACCCGAGGATTGCCGTCAGAAGATTGTTGAAGTCGTGGGCGACGCCGCCCGCAAGCCGTCCGACCGCCTCCATCTTCTGGGCCTGCCGGAGCTGCGCCTCGAGGTGCTGCGTCTCGCTGAGGTTCTTGACGGCGTTGAACACGATCTGGCGAGCGCCTTCTTCGACGAGAACCGCGGCAACAGCGACGGCCACCCCCGTACCGTCTTTCCGCCGGTAGACGGCGTCGTCGAACGTCAGCGTCTTCAGCCCGGCAAGCCGATGAAGGTCCGCGTCGATCGTGGCGCGGTCGGCAACCGCGATGTCGTCGAGAGTCCGGCTCGACAGCTCCGGGGCCGAGTAGCCCAGCATGCGCTGGAGAGCGGGATTCGTCTCGAGAATCCGTCGCGTCGCGAGATCGAAAAAGAGCAGCCCTTCGCGCGAGGTCTCGATGACGTGCCGATAGCGCTCGCGGGACTGCCGCAACGCTTCCTCGGTTTCCTTGCGCTCCGAGATATCCACGATCGTCCCCTCGATGACTTCCGGAGGGCCCGGCAGAAGAGAAGCGTGCTCGAGCGTCCAGAACAGGCTGCCGTCCTTTCGACGCGATCGTGACTCGCGCGCGGCGAGCGTGCCCTTCATCCTCAGGGCGTCGAGAAACTGCTCTCGGGATTCGGCGCTCTCATAGAGCGCAACCGCGGAGTGATCGAGGAGATCCAGCCGCGACTCGTAGCCGTAAAGGCGGGCGAACGCCTCGTTGCATTCGAGGATCCGGCCTTCGGGCGTCGTGCGGTAGATCCCGGCGAGGCTCTGTTCGAAGAGACGCCCGTACCGCTCCTCGGAGGTCCGGAGCGAGGCCGTCATCTTCTCCGCGAGCGTGAGGGCGCGCGCCTTCGTGGCGGACAGGGACCACATGATCCCGAAAAGGAGGCCGGTTACGAGGAGGCCTGCGGCAAGGAGGTCGCGCGACCGGTCGCTTCCCTGCGTGACCAGGAACCCCGGCCGGGCGACGATCGTCAGCGCGAAGGGGTGTCCGCCGAGG
>JAMQPJ010000358.1 GCA_023717585.1 Thermoanaerobaculia bacterium | reverse complement strand
AGCCACGATGCGACATTCTCGCACCGGCTCTCTCCCGCGAACCCTTCTAAGAAAATTTCCTCTTCTCCCCTCCGAAACAGAAAAATTCTCTTCTCCTCCGGTACAATTCAAAAGTGACACACATGAAAGGCTCGGCTCTCGCCGTCATCGGGGGCCAATGGGGCGACGAAGGCAAGGGCAAGGTCGTCGATCTCATTTCCCCCTCCTTCGACCTCGTCGCCCGCTATCAGGGCGGCCACAACGCCGGTCACACCGTGAAGTTCGGCGACAAGCACTTCGCGCTGCGTCTCGTCCCGTCGGGCATCTGCCGCGGCGGAGTCATGAACGTGATCGGGAACGGACTCGTCATCGACCCCCGGGCCCTCCTCTCCGAGATCGACTCGCTGCGGGCGGCGGGGATCGCGGTCGGCGACAACCTCCTCGTCTCCGACCGCGCGCACGTCATCCTGCCGACGCACGCACTCCTCGACGGGGCGCGCGAGAAGGCGCTGGGCGGCGCGAACATCGGCACGACCTCGCGCGGCATCGGCCCGGCGTACGAGTCGAAGGCGAATCGCAGCGGCCTTCGCATAGCCGACCTCATCGACCCGGATCGCTTCCGCGCGATCGCCCGGCCGGTCGTCTCGCATCACGATGCCGTCCTGAAGCACTTCTACGGCGTCGAGGGCGCTCCGGTGGAGGAGACGCTCGAGACCTACATCGAGTGCGGCCGGAAGCTCGCGCGATTCGTCACCGACACCTCCGTCTTCCTGCACGGAGAGCTCGCGAAGGGCCGGAAGCTCCTCTGCGAAGGCGCCCAGGGCATCATGCTCGACGTCGATCACGGGACTTACCCCTTCGTCACGTCCTCGTCCTGCGCGCCGGGGGGGGCATGCACGGGGCTTGGCCTTCCCCCGTCCGCGCTGGGCGCCGTCGTGGCCGTCATGAAGGCGTATACGACCCGCGTCGGGTCCGGACCATTTCCGACGGAGCTGAAGGACGAGACCGGCGAACGGATCCGCAAGCGCGGAAACGAGTTCGGCACCGTCACGGGCCGTCCGCGGCGCGTCGGCTGGTTCGACGCCGTCGTCGCGCGCGCCGCCCTGCGCGTGTCCGGCCTTGACGCGATCGCTCTGACGAAGCTCGACGTTCTCGACGACCACGACGAGATCCGCATCGCCACCGGCTACGCAATCGACGGCAGACCCGTCTCGGCCGTGCCGGCGCGCGCGGACCTGTACGAGCGCGCGCAGCCGGTCTATCGGTCCTTCCCGGGCTGGAAGACCTCCATCACGGGGATCGAGACGTGGGAGGCGCTCCCGGCGCGTGCGCGGGAGTACGTTTCCGCCCTCGAGGAGATCGTCGGCGCGAAGGTCGGCCTGCTTTCGACCGGCGCCAGGCGGGAGGAGACGATCGTCCGGCCGGGCACGGCGCTGGACGGGTGGTTGAAGGCGACTGTCGGCCAGCCCGCGTGACCTCTGTCCGGCCCTGCTACACTCCGCCGCCGTGCGGGCCGTTAGCTCAGTAGGTTAGAGCACCTGCCTTTTAAGCAGGGGGTCCTGGGTTCGAGTCCCAGACGGCTCACCAGCCTTTCCCTCCGCCAGCCTGCCAGTTTGGAGCACACCCCCTCGGATGCTCCGCCTCGGATCTGGATTACGCGTCTGTAGCGTAAGATCACATTGAAGCCGTCGAAAGAAGGGCATTACTCGTACGGGAGGGTAATCGATGGGCAAACCCGCGGTGAAACAGAGTCTCCGTTTACGGGCCTCGGCCGAGGCCTTCGAGGTCCTGCGAGTGAACGGCAGCTCGAAGATCCCGAACGCGGAGCTGTTGAAGCACGCGGTGAGGAGCGATCACGAACCTCACCCGCGCGTCGTGCGCGAGGTGTATGAAGCCCTGCTCGCGGCCCGGACCTCGCGGCCGAAGGAGCCGTCGTCCCCGCTCGCGAAGATCTCGGGGATCTTCTCGAGGCACGCGGCGCCGACCGTCGCGATCGACGACGTCGTTCGCCGCTTCGAGCAAGCGTTCGTCCAGCAGGACTGACGCGGGGGCGAAAAGCCGCTAGAATCCGCCGTTCTTCGGGTGCCCCCATCGTCTAGCGGCCCAGGACGCCACCCTTTCAAGGTGGAGATCGAGGGTTCGAATCCCTCTGGGGGTACCACTCTTGCCATCGGACAGTTGATTTCCCTTCTTCTCCCTGAAGTGAAAGAATTCGCACACCGGCGAGGTGCAACGTGTCGATTGTCGACATGGCCTGTCTTCTCTGCGGCGGATCCGCTCTCGGAGCCCGGAGCGCGACCGCCGAGATCGAGCTGCGCTGCGGCGTCTGCGGAACGTACACGATCACCGTCGGCGCCGTGAACGCAATCCGGCAGAGCCCGGCGAAAGGAACGCTTGCCCACGCGGAAGTCCAGCGCCGTCATGCCGCGGGCGACGCCATGCCCCGCGTCGACATGGAGCTCCTCGACGCGGCGACGAAACCGGAGACCTGAACGGCTCATCCGCGCGGACGCGCTATCCTTTTCCTTTCGAAGGAGACGACGCGATGGGCCTTTTCGGCGGGAAGGGTGACGCGACCGGTGGGATGAAGCCCGGCTTTCGGGACTTCAAGTGGGGCAGCGTCCCGGCGCCTCACATGGAAACTCTCGACGAGCACGCCGAGTCCAAGTTCTGCTGGATTCCGAACGACGACCTCACGTTTGCCGGCGCCGCAGTTCAAAAGATCGTGTATGAATTCTGGGAGAACCGGTTCGCCGAGGTCTACATCGAGATGTCCCCCGAGTCCGCCGACCGGATCCTGAAGGATCTCCAGGCGGGCTGGGGCAGGTCCTCGCAGCCGAACAAGTTCATCGAGGATTTCGTCTGGCAGAACAAGGCCGCCGGCCCGGAAGCCACGACCGCCATCTTCAGCCGCAATCCGAGTACACGGGGCGCCACGCTTCGCATCCTGAGCAGCTACATCCAGATGAAGAAGACGATAGCCAAGGGAAAGCCTCCCGTGCGCTGACCCCTTCTCGCGTCCCGTGCGTTCGAGTGTGACTCGCGTTTATCGAGCGACTCGCGTGACTCGCGTTACTTCGGGCACGGAGTCGCGTCGACGACCTTCGCCTCGGCGCCGCCCAGGAGCCTCCAGTCCCCCGCCATGGTCGTGCTCCCGTCCGTCACGTCGCGGCGGTCGGGATTCACCCGCGCGCCCCGAATGCCCGGTGGCGCCTGGACGGTCGTGTGGAAGCTCGTCGTCTCCCCGGACGGCAGGATCGTCACATCCGGCGGAGTCTGCGACGACGAGAGGTACGCTCCCCGGCTGTCGAGGATTCTCACGAGGATCACGACGCCGCACACCGTCTGGTCCCCGGCGTTCCGAATCGTGCCCGTCACGCGCACTCCCCCGGCTGCGTCGACGATTCCGTCGTTCGTGACGTTGACGACGCGCACGTCGGCGGCGCTCGACACGGCGCCCGCCGGAGGTTCCCCCGTCGCCTCGGGAGAGGCCGAAGGCGTGACGCCGGGCGTCGCTCCCGCCGCAGGACCGAGGGTGATCGTCCGGGGCGTGCCCTTCGTGTTCGCGCCCGTCTTCAGGTGCCGCTCGCGCGCGACGTCCTGAAGCGTGCGCGGTCGCGCGAGGCCTCGCGCCACGGGCGTCGGAGTCGGGGCGAGCGTGGGCTCCGGGGCGGGAGTCGGCGTGACCGCCGCCGCCTGCAGGAGCAACGCGAGGGCCAGCGGAACGCTCAGGTGCATTCGTCTCTCGCGTCGATGACCTCGGCCTGGATTCGGCCCACGCGCCTCCAGTTCGTCGCGGACGGCCCGTCGACGAGAGGGTCGGGCTTCCTCTCGCTCGAGCCGCGCAGGCCCGCGGGCGCCTTCACGGTTCCGCCGAACGCGACGGTCTCTCCGGCGGCCACGGTTTTCAGATCCGTCGTCGTCTCTCCGGTCGAGAGCAGGACGCCGGTGTCGTCGTACAGTCTCAGAAAGATCCGGACGCGGCAGAGGGGGACGCGCCCGGTATTGCGAACCGTGCCGTAGACCGAGACGCGGCCGTCCATCACGGCACCGTTGTCCTGCACGTCTTCCACGCGCAGCATCCCCGACCGTCGCGCGGCGGCGGAGGAAGCGGAAGGACCGGAAGACGCGGTGGCCGTTCCGGCGGGCGTGGGTTCCGGCTCCGGCGTCGTCACGACGGTCGCGCCAGTCCCCGTGAGGCGGCCGAGGCGGCGTTCCTTCGCGAGCTCCGAGAGGGAGCGCGGGCGGTACGGGTCCGCCGCGGCGACCGGAGTCGCCGTGGGGACGGGAGCCGGGGCGGAAGGCGTCACGACGGCGGAAGGCGTCGCCGTGGGCGTCGCAGCCGGCGTCGACGACGACACCTGGGCGGCAAGGAGAAAGGCGGCGGCGGGCAGCACGGGCCGATTATCCGTCAATCGCGCGGGCGACGACCTTCACACCGAAGGTCTTCTCGAAAAGACGGGCCTTCTTCCTCAGGGCCCACAGCTCGAGGTCCAGGGGCGCGCGCGCGTAGATCGCCAGGTGCAGCTTCTTTCCGCGCAACGTGACGCGGATCTTCTTGGCGTGCCCGCGCTGCGTCCGGTCGAGCGCGTCCGCGACGCGGAGGATCGCCGCGAGCTTCTCGACGACGGGCTTCTTCCAGGGGTCCAGGTTCCGGAACGGCTCGTGAGGATCGCCGGGAACCGCCTTCCTGTGGTAGCGGGCCACGAGCGCGATCAGCTCCACCTCGTCCCGGGTGAAGCCCTTCAGATCGCCGTGGAGGATCAGGTAATGCGAGTGGTGATGGTGGCGCGCGTAGGCGACCGACAGGCCGATGTCGTGCAGCACGGCCGCGTGCTCGAGCCACTCGCGCTCGAGAGCCGTGAGCTGATGGAGGCTGTGACTGGTCGAAGACGGAGAGGGCGACGTCCTTGACGCGGCTCGCGTGCATGCCGGACAGGCCCGAGCGTCTCAGGAGGCGCGCAACGGAATCGCGCCGGATGTTGCGTTCGAGGGGACGGCCGGGCAGCGCCGGCGCCGGCGTCTCGAGCACGAGAGCGTCGCGCAACGAGCGATCGGACACGAGGACGGTCTCGACGTCGAAGGCCCGGAGCAGCTCTTCCAGCAGGATCGCTCCGGCGACCGCGATGTCCCGCCGGTCCGCCTCGAGACCGGGGATCCGGAGCTTCTGGCGCGCCGTCGATTTCGCCAGGAGGCCCGCGATCCGCGTCGCGTCCCTCCGGTCGAGCGCGCGATGTCCGGTCCCGGCCGGCGACCGTCCGCTGAGCTCCCCGGCGATCGAGGCGACGGCGAGAATCGTGCCCGACGTCCCGGCGGCGGTCTTGATCTTCGCCTTGCGCACCGGCTTTCGGAGACGTTCCAGGCGGCTTCGGATCGCCCGCCGGAGGCGGCGTTCGTCCCGCGCCGCGAGCGGCTCCGACGCGACGTAGAGATCCGTCAGGCGCACGGCTCCGAGGTCGAGACTCTCGGCCAGGAGAATGCGGTCTCCCTTCGCGACGACGACCTCGGTCGACCCGCCGCCGATGTCGAGGACGAGGAGAGGGTCGCACGACGGCGGGAGCTCCGAGCGCACGGCGTGCGTGATGAGGCGCGCCTCTTCTTCTCCAGAGATCACGTCGAGGCGGAGCCCGGTCTCCCGGCGCACGCGCTTCACGAAGTCGTCTCCGTTCGCCGCTTCGCGGACGGCGCACGTCGCGACGGCGGTGATCGCCGTCGCGCCCGCGGCGCGCGCGAGGGCGGCATAGCGAAGGAGGCAGTCGATCCCGTCGGCCATCGCCTCCTCCGAGAGCGACCCCGAGGCGAACGTCTCCTGCCCGAGCCTCACCATCTCCTTCTCACGAAGGATCTCGGCCCAGTGCCCGGGATCCGCGGCGTCCCGCCGCGCGACGAGAAGCTTGATCGAGTTCGACCCGACGTCGATCGCGGCAATGTTCTTCGACGCGGCCATCTTTCGGAACCGTATCGTAGCCCTGTTATCTTCGCGTGACGTGCGCGTCTTCCCGTTCGCCGACCGGCCGCGTCTCTTCGGCGTCGCCGTCTCGCACTACCAGGTCGAGGGGGGCGATCCGTGCGACTGGACCGGCTGGGAGGCGGCGGGCCGGACGAAGGGAGGCGCGTGCGGGCGCGCGGCGGACTCGTGGGAGCGCTACGAGGAGGACGCGGCGCTGGCGGCGGGCCTCGGCGCGAACGCGTTCCGCTTCT
>JAMQPJ010000282.1 GCA_023717585.1 Thermoanaerobaculia bacterium | reverse complement strand
CTGAGCTTGTGGCTGAGCTTGTGGCTGAGCCTTCGGCTGAGCTTGCGGCTGAGCGTGGGCCTGAGCCTGGGGCTGAGCCTGCGGCTGAGCGTGGGGCTGAACCTGAGGCCGGACCTGCGGCTCCACCCGAGGAGCCGGGTGGGCCTGCGGCGACGCGAGCGCGCGTCCGCCTTGTCGAATCGGATCCGGCGGCGGCGCGTCGACGGCGTCGCGGCGCGGCACGAGCTCCACCCGGCCGCCGTCCCGGGTGACCGGCCGGATCGGAACCGCCGCCCGAACGCCGGCCTTCGACTGCAGTGCGAGGCTGCTCGACGCCCCCGGTGTCAGCGGAGCCCCACCGTTAGCGCGAATGGCATTGAGCTTCTCCGTGAACGCGGGCGGAGCGTGCGGCGGAGCGAGGCGCGCCGTTACGGCGCGCGCCGCGATCCGATCGGGCGGGCGTGGGCCGGCGCCCGCGACGAACGCGGGACGAATGGACTGCGGCGTCGGCAGCACGGGCAGCGGGCCTCGAAGAACGGGCTGTCTTCCCATCTGTTGAACGATGTTCGCGTCCCTCACGCGGCCAACCTGGGCCGGCTGGGCTCCGGCGAACGAGCTGCGGTTCACGACGGTGACGTACGCGCGATTGGCGTAGACGACGTTCCTGGAGCTGACCGGCGCGCGGGCCTGCCTCCCCCACCACGGCAGGAGCTGATCGCGCGGGCCGAGCGGGAACCAGCCCACGAATCCGCCGCCGCCGATCGTGATCGAACCGGACCAGCCCGGACCGCCTCCCACGAAGGCAACGAGCGCCGGGGCGTAGTCGACGTGCCGCACGTTGCGTGAGACCGGCACCCAGAACCACCGCGAGGCGCGTGTGACCCAGCGCCCGTAGTGGTAGGGAGCCCAGCCCCAGGGCTCGTCCGAGACCCAGGTCCAGCCCCAGGGGTCCTGCCAGATCCAGCGCCCGACGCGATAGGGCGCCCAGTCCGCGCCGACGTTCGAAGGCGCCCAGACGTGCCCGTACTCCGGGACGTCCTGCCAGTGCCCGTAAGCGTCGAGATCGGACGCGCCGAGGATGTCCTCGCTCGTGTAGTCGAATGACGCGACGGCGTGCCGGCGCTTCTCGCGCGGGTCCACCCAGCGATCCCACGAGTCGGCCGCGGCCAGAGCGAACACGTCGTATTCCGGCGCGTCCAGGCCCTCGACGTGCATCTCCTCGCCTGTCCTGAGCGACACCTCGCCACCGCCCGCCGCCACGCGCGCCTCTCCGCGCCGTACGGAGACGCGCGTGTTCCCCTCCTCGTCGACGCTGATGCGGTAGAGCCCCGTCGCTTCCAGCGTAATGGCCGCGTTCGGCGTGTCGATCTCGATGACGTCTTCGTCGTCGCGGAGCGAGAGCCGGAACGTCGCCGTCCCCTGCGAGATCGAGTACTGCTGGACGTCTTCCGTGAGGTTGAGCGCGGCGAGCTCCGTGCCGGGAGCGACGAACGCGCGCAAGCCGGGCGCCTCCAGCTCGAAGCGCCCAGTCCGGCTCGCCCAGACGCGGTCGCCAATCGTCAGCGGGACGTTCACGGCCAACGGCTGCCAGTGATCGGGATCGTCTCCGCGCTGGAGCGAGGATTCACCCGTCAACCATGCGACCCGGGCCACCGTCTGTTGAAAGTCTTGCTCGTCGAGGGCGCCCTGCGCGAGAACCCCGGGCGACGCGGCGACCGCAAAAAAGGCGGAAATCACGAGGAGATTGCGGAATGAGAAGAGGCGCATGGAACTCCTTTGCGCATCCGGCCGAAGCCGAACGACGAGGCCTCTTCGGCGGTGCAAGAAGCGGGCCGGTCGCGGCAGGCTCAGCGGATTCGAAGGCAGGACTCGCGGGCGCGGATCGCCGCCACGCGGTTCACGTATTCGAGCCAGAGCGGACGCGGCACCTTCGCGTCCGAGGGCACGAGGTGGAAACGGCCCCACACCAACAGCTCCTGCCCGCCGCGGTCGAGAAACTCGCGGCAGTCCTTCAGCTCGCCTGTGCGCGCGAGATAGATCCCGAAACCCGTGAGCGCGACGACCGTGCTCACGCCGCCGAGGGCGTACTGGGCGCCGCGGTTTTCCGGGTCGTTCAGGGTGCCGGACGTGAAGGCGAGCACGGCGGCCGCGGAGCCGATCACGTAGATCCTGCGGTACTTGCCGAGCTCCTCGTCTTCCTGGCGCTTCGTGCGGTCCTTCAGGTTCTGCAGCTCGTCATTGAGGAAGAGGTCCAGCTCCGTCCGAAGGTCGTTGAACGAAGGCTCCGGGGCCTCGCGCTGGAGGGCGAGGCCGGCCGCGAGAAAAGCCTTCTTCTCGGCCTTCCGGGTGCTCGAGCAGCCGCAGCCCGAGACCAGCAGAGAGGCGATCAGGAGCCTGGCGATTCCCGGGGTGGACAGTTCGGCACCTCCGGACGGTCTTCCGGAGCCCGAAGCAGGATTCAGGCCGCTGAGGGCCAATCCTCTGCCCTATTCCGGAGTGTCCAGCACCTCCCGGACTTTTCGCCCGAGAGCAGCGGGTGTGAAAGGCTTCTGGAGAAAGGCGACACCGGTTTCGAGGACGCCGTGCTGGAGGATGGCGTCGTCGGAATAACCGGACATGAAAAGGACGCGCGCCGTGTGTCCGGCCTCCGCGAGGCGCCGTTCGACCTCGCGTCCGCTCATCTCGGGCATCACGACGTCGGTCAGGATGAGGTCGATCTTTCCCCTGTGATCCCGCGCGAGCTCGAGGGCCTGATGTCCCGATTCGGCGCTGAGGACCGTGTACCCGAGCATCTCGAGCACGTGGCCACCGAGGCGGCGGACGCCGTCGTCGTCCTCGACCATGAGGATCGTCTCGGTTCCTCTCGCCGGCACCGCGCGATACGTTCCCGAGGGCGGTTTTGACGCGGCCGAACCTTCGGCCCGCGGCAAGAAAACGCGAAAGCTCGTGCCCTTTTGCGGCTCGGTCGAGAACGAGACGAAGCCGCCGCTTTGCGTCACGATGCCGTACACGGTGGCCAGCCCGAGGCCCGTCCCCTTTCCCTTCGGCTTCGTCGTGAAGAACGGCTCGAAGACGCGACGTTGGGTCTCGTCGTCCATGCCGTGGCCGGTGTCCGAGACGGTGAGCAAGACGTAGGAACCGGGCGCGCATGGCGCGTGCGCCGCCGCGAGAGCCTCGTCCACGTTCACGTTCGAGGTCTCGATCCGGAGCACGCCTCCTGCGGGCATCGCATCGCGGGCGTTGACCGCCAGGTTCAGGAGCACCTGCTCGATCTGCGAGTGATCGGCCTTCACGCGGCCGATCTCCGACGAAAGTGTGCTCGTGAGCCGCACATCCTCGCCGATCAGCCGGCGAAGCATCGTCTCGATGTTCACGACGACGTCGTTCAGGTCGAGCAACTCGAGGTGAAACACCTGCTTGCGGCTGAAAGCGAGGAGCTGCCGCGTCAACACGGCGGCCCGTTCGCCCGCGTGCTTGATCTCCTCGAGCTCGCTTCGGTGCGAGGGTTTCTCGTCCGCCAGAATGAGCTCGCAGAAGCCGAGAATGGCCGTGAGGAGGTTGTTGAAATCGTGGGCGATCCCGCCGGCGAGGCGGCCCACCGACTCCATCTTCTGGGCCTGCAGAAGCTGCTCCTTCAGCCGGACCTCCCGGGTCACGTCTCTCTTGATCGCGACGTAGCTCACGATCTGCCCGGCGTGGTCACGCACGGGAAAGATCGAGCCCTCCTGTTCGAAGAGCGTGCCGTCCTTTCGCTTGTTGATGAAGTGTCCGGACCAGGTCCTGCCGCTCGTGATGGTCTGCCAGAGCTCCGTGTAGAACTTCGCGTCCCGCCGGCCGCTCTTGAGGAAGCGGGGATTCTGCCCCTCCACCTCCCTGCGGCTGTATCCCGAGATCCGCTCGAAGGCCGAGTTGACGTATGTGATGTTTCCGGCGACGTCCGTCATGATGACGTCTTCGCTCGCCTGCTCGACGATCTCCGCGAGTCGCGTCCGTTCGGCCTCGGCCTGCCTCTGCTCGGTGATGTCTTCGTACGTGCCGAGCAAGCCGAAGACGGCGCCGCTTTCGTCTCGCAACGGGACCTTGCTCGTCCGGAGCCAGATCGTCCGCCCGTCCGTGAACGTCATCGGCTCCTCTATGTCGATCTTCGGCGCATTCGACTCCATGACGAGGCGGTCGTCCGCGGCGTAGAGATGGGCGGTAGCCTTCCAGGCGAGGTCGAAGTCGGTCCTGCCGACGATGAGCGCGGGGTCGTCCAGGCCCGCGTCGCGCGCGAACAACCGGTTGCAGCCGAGGTAGGCGCAGTTCCGGTCCTTCCAGAAGACGCGCTGCGGGATGGAGTCGATGACGAGCTGGAGAAGGTGCTCCGGACGCCCCGGCGCGTCCTCCGAGCCCTTGTGCGCGACGACGTCCGTCACGGCGAGCCTCTCGATCCGGGGCCGCTATCCCCTTTTGAAGTCTATACCGCGGGGCGCGGGCGGTTCGGCCGTCCGACGGAGATTCTGCTCTAGGGTGTCGTCACCAGCGGCAGTTCGATGTAGCTCGCCTGACCGGGCGCGTGGTAGATGCGCTGCGTGGCTTTCCTGTAGTCGCCCGGCTTCGCCCAGAAGATGCTCGGCACGAACGTCTGCGGATTGCGGTCGTAAAGAGGGAACCAGCTCGACTGCACCTGCACCATGATGCGATGGCCCGGCAGGAACACGTGGTTCGCCGTGGGCAGCGCGAAGCGATACAGCAACGGCTTGTCGGCCGCAGCTGGCTTCGCGACTTCGAAGCTCTCGCGGTAGCGGCCACGGAAGATGTCCATCGAAACCGCGAGCTGGTAGCCGCCCATCGCGGGCTGCCCGGCCACCTCGGGCGGATAGACGTCGATTACCTTCACGACCCAGTCGGAGTCCGTCCCGCTCGTCGACGCGATCAGGTTCGCAACCGGCTGGCCGCTGATCTTCACGGGCGCGGTCAGGATCTCCGACCTGAAGACCGCGACGTCCGTGCGCCCGGACGCCTCGCGCTGGTCCGTCACGAGCCACTCCCTCCAGCTCTGTCCCTTGTCGAAGCTCGAGGGAACGATCGGGCGGGCGTGGAAGGGCACGGGCCTCGAGGGATCGGAAACGTACTCGGCGAACGCTTGCTCCGACGCGCCAGCCTTCGGCGCGGCGAAGCCGAGCTTCGACCCGGAAGCGAGATAGAGCGGCGTCGCCTTCACCGTGCATCCGCTCGCGCAGCCGGCAGGCCACGCGGGCAGCCGCCGCCACGTGTTCGTCCCCGTTTCGAACGCCGTGACGGGCGCGATGTCCGCCTTCGGCGCGCCGTCCACGAGGTATTGGTCGAGGAAAGGACGCAGGATTTCGCGGCGGAAGGTGAGGCCGGTGTCGCTGTTGAACTTGATCGCGCCGAGCGCGCTTCCTTCCTTGATCTCCTGGCCGTGATACCACGGGCCCATCACGAGGAACACCTTGTCGTTGCCGGTGTCCTTCGGCTTGATCGCCTTGTACACGGCCGGCGCGCCGTAGATGTCCTCCTGGTCCCAGAGGCTGTGCACCAGCATCACGGGCACCTTCAGCGGCTGCGCCGCGAGGATCCTGTCGACCGCCTGATCCCGCCAGAAGGCGTCGTAGCTCGGATGCTCGACGACTTTCCGCCACATGCCCACCTGCTCGAGCCCCCTCTTGCGGCCCAGCTCCCCGGCCGAACCTGCCTCCAGGAACGTGTCGTAGTCGTCGAAGTGGCTCGTCCACCACTTGACCTCCGACTTGCGCGTCGCCTCCTGATCGTAGAAATACGACATCCCGATCTGGCGGAAGGCGCCGTAGTGGAACCAGTCGTCGCCCATCCAGCCGTCGACCATCGGGTTCATCGGAACGGACACCTTGAGCGCGGGGTGCGGGTTGACGAGCGCCATCAGGGGCAGGAAGCCGTTGTACGAGATCCCGAGGATGCCGACCTTGCCGTTTGTTTCCGGGACGTTCTTCACGAGCCAGTCGATCGTGTCGTACGTGTCCGTCGCGTGGTCGACCGGCGTCGGGTTCTGCGGCCCGTGCAGCGGGCGGTTCATCACGTAGTCGCCCTCGGAACCGTGCTTGCCGCGCACGTCCTGCACGGCGCGGATGTAGCCGCCCTCGACGATCGTCTCGACCGCGTTGTCGTACCCGTCGAGGCTCGGGCCGAGGTGCGCGCTTTCGTTGACGGCCGCGAGCTTGTCGGCGTCGTAGGGCGTGCGCGTGAGGAGGATCGGCGCGCTCTTCGCCCCGTTCGGCACGAGGATCACCGTGTGCAGCTTCACGCCGTCTCGCATCGGGATCTCGACGAGACGTTTCCTGTACTCGAACCCGTCGAAAGTCGGCGTGAATTTCGCCGGCGTCTCGCTCGGGAACGCGGGGTACATGGCGGGGGGCGGCGTCGGCGGCGGAGCCGCCTTCGCGGCTGCCGGGGCCTGCGCATTCGAGAGCCCGGCGAGGAGCAGCGCGCAAAGAAGCGGCGCGAACACGGACACGGTGCGGACGCGGTGCATCAGCTTCACGGGAGAGACTTCAAGGGCCACGTGTTACCTCCGATGAGAACGGAGGATATGACAGGCGGTCCCGCCGGTCGGAGCGCGGCCCGGCTTACTTCCCCGCCACCAGCTTCTGGAATCTCGGGTGCTTGCGCAAAGGGTCGAAGTTGGGGTCGATGCGGAGCCAGCCGGGCGTGAGGTAATACGGGATCTTCAGGAGCGGTTCCAGATGGTCGAGCGCCCTTTCCGGCTCGCCGACGAGGATGTAGATCCGCGCGAGCTGGTGCTGAAGATAGAGGCCCAAATACGCGTTCTTCGTCACGGGCATGAGCGCGACGCCGCGCTCTCCCTCCCGGATGGCTTCTTCCTTTTGCCCCAGATAAGCCAGCGCGACGCCGAGCAGGCAGTGACGCTGAGCATCCCTGGGAGTCGCGCGGAGCTGCTCCTCGAAGGCCTTTCTCGCCTCCTCGGCGTACGTCCGCACGTTTGCGGCATCGCCCTTCAAGGCGTACGCCTGGGTAAGGCAGTGGCTCCATACGGCCCGG
>JAMQPJ010000275.1 GCA_023717585.1 Thermoanaerobaculia bacterium | reverse complement strand
TACCACTTCCGGGACTGCCCGCTCCTCGTCGTGGAGACGAACGACATCGATTTCGTGGAGAAGAAGGGCGACCTCGAAGACCTCATCGCGCAGGTCACACGCCCGTTCCGCGGGACGCAGATCTACGTGCCGCGCGGCTCGAGGAAGTAGGGTTGGCGGGCGAGACCCTGCGCGAAAGCGACGGCCTCGCGGTTTCGCCGGCAAACGCCGGTCTCTCCGAGGAGGAGCGCCGGGCCGCCCCGGGCCTCTTCCGCGCCCTCCTCGCGGGCCATCTCGTCCACGCGCTGGGCGAGAGGAAGGCCGGGAAGATCCTCGCCGCCGTGCGCATGGCGCTTGAGATGGAACCGGGCCTCAGGATCGAGTCGCTCGAGCTCTGGGATGCGGAAACCCGCCTGCCCGTGAAGAAGCTGCGAGGCCCGGGCTTCCTCGAAGCGGCGGTTTACGCGGGCCGGACGCGCCTCACGGACGGCGTGCGGCTCGGGTGAGAAACAGTCTCTCCAACTTTTCGCTTGCTTTTGAAGGCGTTCTTGTTTCTCATTGATGGATTAACTCCCGGAGAGTTCGGTGGTCCATTCCCCGACGTCTTCGCCGGCGTTGAGGTTCAGGGCCGGTAGGTTCTGGTCAAGGTTCTGGTCAAGGAGGTTCTCCCCTATTTCCAACGCCAGGGGTCACATCTGGGAAACGACCCCACCGAAGCCTCCCGAAGTCCCGGAGCCGGTAAAGGTTTCCCTCACCCCAACCCGGCGGTCGCCGCTCCCTGTGGAACTGCGCCCGCGATTCCCCCACGGTTCACCGATTCCGAATCGGAAACCTTTTCTGGAGCTCTGATGTATACGGACAAGACCATCCCCTGTATCGACTGCAGCACCCCGTTCACGTTCACGGCGAACGAGCAGGAGTTCTACGCCCAGAAGGGCTTCTCGAACGAGCCCAAGCGCTGCAAGAACTGCCGCGACAAACGCAAGACCGGCGGCTTCGGCGACGGCGGCGCGCGACAGCTCTACAACGTGACGTGCGACGCGTGCGGCAAGACGACGCAGGTTCCGTTCAATCCCACGAACGGCAAACCCGTCTACTGCCGCGACTGCTACCGCGAGAGGCGTCCGGCCCGATAGGGGGGTACGGGGGGAAAGATCAGGGATCTTTCCCCCCGGATTTCGGCGCGCGCCCCGCGCGCTGCTAAAGTCCTTTCCGAAAATGAGCGTTCTCGCTGCCCGTCCGCATCGTCGCGGATTCCGTGCTGGGAATCCCGGGATGACGACAAAACCGGCAAGGAGATTTCCGTGGAAACACCCGCGAAGGCGCCCGTGAAGTCGAAGCCTCCCGGATTCGCGACGACGTGCATCCACGCGGGACAGGAGCCCGAGCCCGTCACCGGCGCCGTGACGGTGCCGATCTTCCAGACCTCCACGTTCGTCCAGGAGGGATTCGGAAAGCCCCGCCAGGGTTACGAATACGCCCGCACGAAGAACCCCACGCGCCTCGCCCTCGAGAAGCAGCTCGCCGCGCTGGAAGGCGGAGCGGACGGCTCGGCCACCGCGCACGCGTTCGCGTCGGGCATGGCGGCCGAGACGACGCTCATGCTGAGCTTCGTGAAGGCCGGCGACCACGTCCTCGTGAGCCGCAACACGTACGGCGGCACGTATCGCTTCTTCTCGAAAATTCTCGCGAATTTCGGCGTGACGTTCGCGTACGTCGACACGACGGACGCCAGGACCGTCCGGAAGGCCGTCACGCCGGCCACCCGGATGCTGTTCGTGGAGACGCCCACGAATCCCACGATGGAGATCTCCGACCTAAAGGCGCTCGCAGGCGTCGCGCTCTCCGAGGGAAAGAGGATCGGCGCGAGGATCCGGGTCGTCGTCGACAACACGTTCGCGACGCCGTATTTCCAGAAACCTCTCGCCCTCGGATGCGACGCTGTCGTGCACTCCACGACGAAGTACCTGAACGGCCACTCGGATTCGGTGGGCGGCGCCGTGATCTGCGCGGACCCCGAGGACGGCGCGAAGATCGGCTTCACGCAGAACGCGGCGGGCGCGATCCTGTCGCCGTTCGATTCCTTTCTCGTCTCGCGGGGCATCAAGACCCTTCCCGTGCGCATGCGCGCCCACGACGCGAACGGCCGCGCGGTGGCGGCGTGGCTCACGAGACAGCCGAAGGTGAAGAAGGTGTTCTATCCGGGCCTGTCTTCGCACCCCGGCCACGCCGTCGCGGCGCGCCAGATGTCCGGTTTCGGCGGCATGATTTCATTCGACCTCGGGTTGATCGAGGCCGTGAAGCGCTTCCTCAACCGTGTCGTCGTGTGCGCGCTCGGCGAGTCACTGGGCGGCGTCGAGAGCCTCATCTCGCACCCCGCCTCGATGACGCACGCGAGCGTCGAACCCGAGGAGCGCCTTCGGCGCGGCATCACGCCGGGCCTCGTCAGGGTGTCGGTCGGCATCGAGGACCTCGAGGACATCCTCCAAGACCTCGAGAACGCTCTCGACGCGGTTTGATTCATCGCGCCCAGTCTGGCGAAGCCGGGAGCCCCGGCAGGTCCCGTCAGGAGGTCCTTCGAAGCAGCCAGACGCCGCCCGCGGCGAGGAGCGCGGCGAGTCCCGCGAGCGCGTTGGCGTCGAGCGCGGGGACGCCGGTCGCCGGGCCGACCCCGAGGGCCGGGTCGTCGTACGTGACGATGAGGACGGGCCTCAGGGAAGCATTCGATTGCTCCCGCGAGCCGAAGCGCTTCGCGGTCGGCGCGATCTGGGACTCGTCGATGCGCAGCTGCCATCCGAAATTCGTCGCGGGCAGGCTGATCCAGCCCTGCACGTCGCCGACGAGCGCCGGCGTCGTCGTCCAGAGGTAATCGACGAGGGAGCTCCCGAGGAGCGTCGTGGCGCTCGGGAGGGCCGCCGTATCGCCTCCGGGGTTCGTCCAGGGCGTTCCCGGATAGACGCGCATCGTCCAGGTGGGATCGCCGGCCGTCGCCGGGGCGCCGCTTCCGCCGGGGATGCCGGCGTCCGACGTGCCCTCGCCCC
>JAMQPJ010000018.1 GCA_023717585.1 Thermoanaerobaculia bacterium | reverse complement strand
TTGAACTCGGGAGTCCACGTGTTCGGGTCGATGGCGGACGGCGACAGTAAGTTCGCGAGGGGCCCCGTGTGCCCCGGATTGCCCGCATAGCCCCAGTGGATCGGCAACCCGATCTGCCAGACGTTCTTGCCGTCCACCTTCATCGGCTTCAGGCGCTTCGTGACCATCGCCATCCCGGTGATCGCGCCGCGCGGCGAGGAGACCTTGATCTTCCCCTTGTTCGCGACGTTGAGCTCCTTCGCGAACTCCTCGGGGATCTCGAAGAAGAAGTCGGGCTGGACCATGTTCAGCTTCGGATTGTGCTGGGTCCAGAAGTGGAAGTGCTCGGTGAGGCGGTACGTCGTGCAGACGACCGGGTACTTGTCGGCCGTGGCGTAGGGAAGGTCCTTGTCCGACGCGAATTTCTTCGAGGCGGGGTTCGTGCTCTGCTTGGGGTGCAGCGGATTCGCGACCGGCGCCTCGATCGCCTCGTAGTGCTCCGGGAAGGGCCCGTCGTTGAGCCCCGGCGCGAAGAGCCGGCCGACGCCTTCGGCGTTCATGATGAACGCGCCGAACTCGCCCGGCTTGCTGTCGGGCTTGATGTCCGGAACGTCGCCGACCCACTTCTCGCCGTTCCACTTGATGCCCGCGCGCGTCGCGTCCCACGGGGCGCCGTCCTTGTCGGCGGACGCGCGGTTGTACATGACGCGGCGGTTGGCGGGCCACGAGAAGGCCCATTGGTGGTGCATCCCGAGGCCGAGCGGGTCTGCGTTGTTGCGCCTCTGCGTCAGGTTCCCCGCCTCGGAGAAGCAGCCGCCGTACAGCCAGTTGCCGCACAGAGTCGAGCCGTCGTCCTGCAGCTGGCCGAAGCCGTCGAGCTGCTGGCCGGCGGTCTTGAGGTTTTTCGTCTTGTCCTTCGGGTCGGGGATGTCGGCGAGCGCCTTCCCGCTGATCTCCTTCAGGATCTCGGACTGGTCGGGGCTGACGGGGTTCGTGTAGGACCACGAGAGGGCGAGCACCGGGTCGGGGAATGCGCCGCCCTCCTTCTTGTAGAGGTCCTTCACGGCGAGAACGATGCGCGCCAGGATCTCCGTGTCGGGCTTCGCTTTCCCCGGCGGGTCGAGCGCCTTCCACTTCCACTGCGCCCAGCGCGCCGAGTTCGTGAACGTGCCGTCCTTCTCGGCGAAGAGAGCCGCCGGGAGGAGATAGACCTCCGTCGGGATTTTCGACGGCTCGGCGCCGCCGTATTCCTTCGGCGCCTTCCAGAACTGGGCGGTCTCGTTCTCGACGTTCTCGACCATCAGGAGCCACTTGAGCTTCGAGAGGGCCGCGACCATTTTCGGCGTGTTCGGGCCGGTGCCGACCGGGTTCATTCCGAACGAGATGAGGCCCTCGGGTCCCGGCTCCGTGCCGCCCACGCGCTTGGAGGAGCCGCGGTACATGTCGTCGAACAGGTGCGTCCAGGTGTAGAGCCCGTCGATCTTCGGAAGCCACGTGTAGCCGAAGTCGTTTTCCTTCGTCGCCTTCGCGCCCCAGATCGCCTTCAGGAGCGACGTCATGAACTTCGGATAGTTCTGCCAGTAGTTCATGGACGCCCAGGCGACCTTGTTCAGCGTCGTCGGGGTGACGGCCTCGAGGTATTCCTTCAGGTTCGTCTGGGCGGGCACCGGGACCCTGAGGTAGCCGGGCAGGATCTCCGTGTTGCCGCCCATGTCGGTCGCGCCCTGGATGTTCGAGTGGCCGCGCAGCGCGTTCACGCCTCCGCCGGGCCGTCCGACGTTTCCGAGGAGGAGCTGAAGCATCGCGGCGGTGCGGATGATCTGGACGCCCGTCGAGTGCTGCGTCCAGCCGAGGGCGTACAGGATCGTGCCGACCTTGTTCGCGGGATGCGACGAAGTGACCAGCTCGGCCACCTTGAGGAACGTCTCCTTCGGGACGCCGCAGATCCGCTCGACCATCTCCGGCGTGTAGCGGTCGACGTGAGCCTTGAGGAGCTGAAAGACGCAGCGCGGGTTCTGGAGCGTCTCGTCGACGACGTAGCCCTTCGTCTTGGGGTCGCCCTCGTAGGCCCAGGCCGTCTTGTCGTACGAGCCCTTTTCCGTGTCCCAGCCCGCGAAGAGGCCTTCGCTGAAGCCGAACTTCTCGCCGATGACGTATCCCGCGTTCGTGTGGGCCTTCACGTAGTCGGCGTGGTAGCGGTTCTTCTCGATCGCGTAACGGAGGATGCCGTTCAGGTACGCGATGTCGGTTCCGGCCCGGATCGGCGAGTACAGGTCCGCGACGGCCGCCGTGCGCGTGAAGCGCGGGTCGACCGCGACGATCTTCGCGTTACGGTTCTTTCGGGCCTCGATGGCCCACTTGAAGCCGCAGGGGTGATTCTCGGCGGGGTTGCCGCCCATGCAGAGGATGACGTCGGCGTTCTTGATGTCGACCCATCCGTTCGTCATCGCTCCGCGCCCGAACGTGGCGGCCAGACTGGCCACCGTGGGCGCGTGTCATACCCGTGCCTGGGAGTCCCTGTAGACGACGCCGAGGGCGGCGCCCGACTTCCACATCAGGAAGTTGAACTCGTTCGTGTCCGTGCAGCCGCCGATGAGGCCGATGCCCGGGTTGCGGTTCACGACCTGGTCCTTCGCATTCTTCGCGACGAAGCACTTGTCGCGCGTCGTCTTGATGTGCTTCGCGATGCCTTGGATCGCGTCGTCCCAGGAGATGTCCTCCCACTTGTCGGACCCCGGGCGCCGGACCATCGGCTTCGTGAGCCGCCTGGCGTGATGGATGTCTTCCTTGAGCGTGATGCCCTTCGGGCACAACGTGCCCCGGTTGATCGGGTGGTCGGGATCGCCCTCCACGTGG
>JAMQPJ010000214.1 GCA_023717585.1 Thermoanaerobaculia bacterium | reverse complement strand
CCGCGAAACGGCATCAAGGCCCTGCGGGCCGTCCGCGCTTCGGGCGGCGCGATCGTGACTGCGAGCGACGAGGCGATCCTCTCGTGGATTCCGCGCCTGGCCCGCGCCACGGGTGTGTTCGCCGAGCCCACGGGCGTCGCCGCGCGCGAAGGTCTTCGCGAGCGGCGCGGCGCCCTCGGCCTGGACGGCCAGGATTCGTGGCAGCCGGTCGATGATGCCGTGCGTTTTCATCTCGACGAGCCCCTTCCAGATCCCGGCCGTCGTGCAGCCGTCGCCGAGGGCCACGGTGACGACGTCGGGCAGCCTCTCGCGCATCTGCTCGGCGATCTCGAGGCCGCACGTCTTCTTCCCCTCGACGAGATACGGGTTGATCGCGCAGTTGCGGTTGTACCAGCCGAACTCCAGGACGGCGGCCTGGCAGACCCGGAACGCGTCCTCGTACGGCCCTTCGACGAGAAAGACCTTCGCTCCGTACACGAGGAGCTGGGCGACTTTCGCCTCGGGCGCGGAGGCCGGGACGAAGATGAATGCCTTCATGCCCGCCTCCGCCGCGAAACCCGCCAGCGACGAAGCCGCGTTGCCCGTCGAGGAGCACGTGATCTCGTTCCGGCCGAGCCACCTCGCGCGCGTGACGCCCACCGAGCTCGCGCGATCCTTGAAAGAGGCTGTGGGATTGCGGCCGTCGTCCTTGACGAGGAGCGCGCCGAGGCCCAGCTCCACCGCGAGAGCCGGAGCTTCGACGACGGGCGTGAAGCCGACCTGAATGCGCGGCGGAGGAAGCGCGGCCGCGTCGTCCGGAATCGGCAGGAGGGCCCGGTAACGCCAGAGAGAGAGGTCCCGGTCCGACTCGAGCGTGCGACGCGAGAACCCCTTGCCGATGCGCCCGGCGTCGTATTCGACGTCCAGAATGCCTTCGATCCCGCAGCGCGGGCACGTGTACTCGACCTCGCCGTGCGCGTAGACGGCCGAGCACAGAACGCACCGGAGGCCGGTGACCTTGGGCAACGGTGCGGACGTCGAGGCCGCCTTCACGCCGTCATCGCCTCCTGGCCTAAACGCCTCAACGCCTCATCGCCTCATCGCGCGCGCCGCGGCGGAGTCCTTCATGGGCAGCGTGAACCGGCGGACGCCGTCGTAGGCGAAGAGAGCGCCTGCGACCGCCGGCGCCGTCGGGACGAGGCCGATCTCCCCCACGCCCTTGGCGCCGAACGGGCCGTCCGGCTGCGGGTCCTCGACGAGGATCACCTCGACCTCGGGCATGTCCTGCGCCCGAAGGACGCCGTAGTCGCGGATGCGGAACGACGCGGGCATGCCGTTCGCGCAGACCATCTCCTCCGTGAGCGCGTAGCCGAGGCCCATGTGGACCGAGCCTTCGATCTGCCCCTCGCAGAGCTTCGGGTTGATCGCGCGCCCCACGTCGTGAGCGGCGACGACTCTCGCGACGCGGCCCTTCTCGTCGAGGACGACGACCTGCGTCGCGAAGCTGAACGCGGAGTGGAGCTTCATCGGCTTTCCGGGCGGCGGCTCGTGCCCGAGCTTCGTCGTGTCGTCCACGAGCGTCTCGCCGACGTAGACGTTGCCCGCGAGGTCGAGGAGCATCTTTCCCGAGTCGAGGTCGGCCTTCAGCTTCGTCGCCGCGTCGACGACGGCGCGTCCGCCGAGGTACGTCGCGCGCGAGCCGGTGGTCTGACCCACCTCCATCGGGTAGCGAGTGTCGACGCTCGCCCGGAAGAGAGCCGCCGGAAGGCCCGTCACCTCGCACGCGAATTGGATGAGGACCGTGAGGAGGCCCTGGCCCATCTCCGTGTAGCCGTTGTAAATCGTGACGGTGCCGTCGTCCTCCACGACGAGCCGGACGCGGCCCCACTCCTTCATGCCGTTACCGATTCCGGTGTTCTTGATGCCGCAGGCGATACCCGCCCGGCCGCCGCTCGCGTCCCAGACCTTCTTCACGGCGAGGAGCGTCTTCTTGAGGCCGACGGAGGCGGCGAGATGCTGTCCCGAGGACCAGTCGTCGCCCGCCTCGAGCGCGTTCCTCCACCGGATCTCCCACCGGTCGATGCCGGCCTTCTCGGCCAGCATGTCGAGAGCGCCCTCCATCGCGAAGTGGGCCTGGTTCGCCCCGAAGCCGCGCATCGCGCCGCACGGCGGGTTGTTCGTGTAGACGGCCAGCGACTCGACGTCGATGTTCGCGCAGCGGTAGGGCCCGGCCGCGTGGCCGGCGGCGCGCTCCAGCACCTTTCCGCCGACCGACGCGTACGCCCCCGAATCGGAGATCATCCGCGCGCGCACGGCCGTGATCCGGCCCTCGGCGTCGCAGCCGACGCGGTAGTGCATCCGGATCGGATGCCGTTTCGGGTGGAGGCGCATGGACTCCTCGCGGGAGAGGACGAGACGCACCGGC
Organism: Thermoanaerobaculia bacterium; assembly: GCA_023717585.1. GTDB lineage: Bacteria > Acidobacteriota > Thermoanaerobaculia > UBA5066 > UBA5066 > Fen-183. The sequence continues at coordinate 7,259 of JAMQPJ010000214.1, read as the reverse complement.
CGCCCCGTGACGAGCGAGAGCAGAGCCGTCTGCGCCTGGATCGACATGTCCTCCTTGCCGCCGAAGGCGCCGCCGTTCGGGACGAGGACGACGTGCACCTCGTCCTCCGTCAGGCCGAGGAAAGCGGCGACCTGCCGCCGGTCGTCGAAGATGCCCTGCCCCTGCGTGTACAGGGTCATCCGGGCCTTCGGGTTCTGCCCGGCGACGTCGCCCGGCGCGGCGAGACAGGCCTCGGGCTCGAGGTAGAGGTGCTCGATGCGCTGCGTCTGCCACGTGCCCTCGACGACGTGCGCCGATACCGCGAGCGCGGCGTCGGCGTCGCCGCGCTTCACGACGGAGCGCGAGAGGAGGTTGCCTTCCGGGCCGACGCGCGGGGCGCCCTCTCGCAGCGCCTCCTCGGCGTCAGTCACGGGCGGAAGGACTTCGTAGTCCACGTCCACGAGCGCCGCCGCGGCGCGGGCCGTGCGCGCGTCGACGGCCGCCACGGCGGCGAGGACGTCGCCGACGTAGCGCGTTTCCTCGCCTTCGGCCACGAATCCCGGCCAGTCCGGGACGATCAGGCCGTAGAAACGCCGTCCGGGCACGTCCTTCGCCGTCACGATCGCCATCACGCCCGGGTGGCGCGCCGCGCGGGAGGTGTCGATGCTGAGGACGCGGGCGCGCGCGTGGCGCGAGAGCGTGACGGCGCCGTGGAGCATTCCGGGGAAGACGAGGTCCGCCACGTAGGGCCGGACGCCGAGCGCCAGCTCGCCGGCCTCGTACCGGTCGAGGCTCGTTCCGACGCGGCCCGAAACGTCCGGCGGATCGAGCGCCTCGCCGCGCCTGAGGCGGGCCGCCGCGTGGAACGCGTCGACGATCTGGGTGTAGCCGGTGCACCGGCAGAGATGCGGGTCGAGCTTCTTCCGGATCTCGTCGTCCTTCGGATTCACGTTCGCGTCGAGGACGCTCTTCATCCGGAGCACGATTCCCGGAATGCAGAAGCCGCACTGCACGCCCGCCGTCCGCGCGAACGCCTCGCCGTAGATGCGGCGCTCGGGTTCGGACACGCCCTCGAGCGTCAGGACGTTCTTCCCCGCCGCGACCCGGGCGGGCACCGCGCACGCGGTCTTGGGGTGGCCGTCCACGAGGACGAGGCACGCGCCGCACTGGCCCTGCGGAGAGCAGCCGTCCTTCGGCGAAGTGACGCCCGCGTGGTCGCGGAGCAGCTCGAGAAGCGAGGCGTCCGCAGCGACGTCGAAGGACCGCCCGGCACCGTTGAGGGACAACTCGACGCGCACAACCGAATTATCCACGGAGGAGGTCGAACGGCGGGAATGATGCGTGCGGGCCCCACGTATGCTCACCCCGTGACGCCGTTCCCGGGAGGTTCGCGCTGAACCCGTGGCGGGGGCTGTCCGGCCTTCCACGCGGGCTCTGGGTCCTCGCGGCCGCCACGCTCGTGAATCGGTCGGGGACGATGTTCCTGCCGTTCCTGATCCTCTACCTCACGAAAGACATGGGCGTCACGCCGTCGGCCGCGGGCGGAGTCCTCGCGCTCTTCGGGTTCGGCGCGCTCGCCGCGAGCCCGCTCGCCGGGCGGCTCGCGGACCGGTTCGGCCCGGTCCGGATGATGCGTGGCTCCCTCGTTCTCTCCGGCCTCCTCCTCCTCGTCGTCCCGCTCGCGCGGACGCTTCCGGCGATCGCGGTCCTCACGCTCCTCCTCGCGGTCGCGGGCGAGGCCTTCCGTCCCGCGAGCCTGAGCGTGATCTCGCACCTCGCGACTCCCGAGCAGCGCAAGGCGGCCTTCGCCCTCCAACGACTCGCCATCAACCTCGGGATGAGCGTCGGGCCCGCCCTCGGCGGCTTCCTCGCCGCCGTTTCGTGGCCCGCGCTCTTCCTCGTGGACGGCGCGACCTCCCTCCTCGCCGCCGTCACGCTCGTCCTCCTCTTCCCGAAGGACGTCTCGTTCCCGTCCGCGCGCCCCACCGGCGGCTCGGGTCTGCGGCGCGAGGGCCTGCGCGACGGAGCGCTCGTCTTCTTCCTGCTCGCGCTCATCCCCGTGGCGATCGTCTTCTTCCAGCACGAGTCGTCGATGGCCGTCTACATCGTGCGCGACCTCGGAATGGCCGTCTGGACGTTCGGCCTCCTCCACACGGTCAACACCCTCCTCATCGTCCTCCTCGAGGTGCCGCTCAACCTCGCGACCGCGCACTGGCCCCACCGGCGCACGCTCGCCCTCGGCGCGGTCCTCGTCGCGGCCGGGTTCGGCGCGCTCGCCTTCGCGCGCTCGCTGCCAGCGGTCGTCCTCACGATCGTCGTCTGGACGTTCGGGGAGATGGTCCTTCTGCCCGCGATGTCGTCCTGGGTCGCCGATGCCGCGCCTCCGGAAAGCCGCGGCGCCTACATGGGCCTCTACACGATGGCGTTCAACCTGGCGCTCGTCGTGGGTTCGCCGTTCGGAACGGCGCTCCTCGAGCACGGCGGCGGGCGCGTCCTGTGGCTCACGATGCTCGCGCTTGGGCTCCTGTCGGCCGCGCTCTTCACGCGTGTCCGGGAGCCGCGGCGGGAGGCCACATGACGGAAGCGTGGACGCACCGCGAGGGGCCCCGGGCCCTCAGGCCCTGACGAAGTCGATGAAGCCCCTCTCGACGTTCGTCGCGACGAGCTTCACGCGCACCTTGTCCCCGACCTCGAGGCCCTCGAAACCGTGCACGATCTTGCCTTCGACCGGCGGCCGGAAAATGCGCGCCCACGTGCCTTTCTCCGACGCGCCCGTCACGATTCCGTCGAAGCGCTCCCCGATCCGCGTCTCGAGGAGCAGCGCGGCCGCCGCCTTCCGCAAGAGGCGCTCGACCTTGTTCGCGGCGTCTTCCTGCTCGGTGCAGCGAACGGCGAGACCGTTCAGCTCGGAGACGGAATAGGGCGACGGTCTCTGCGCGAGCGCCGCCTTGAGCAGGCGCTGCGTGATGACGTCCGGGTACCGCCGGTTCGGCGCGGTCGAATGCGTGTAGTCGCGGACCGCGAGTCCGAAGTGGCCGACCGGCTCCCGGCCCGGGAGCTCGACGACGTACTCTCCCGAGCCCATGAGCTTCACGATGACGAGGGAGAGGTCGGGGAAGCGCAGCGGATCGGCCTTCTTCCGCGCCGCGAGGAACTCCTCGAGCGCCTTCGAATCCGGCTCGTCGGGCAGCGAGAACCCGTGCTCCGCGGCGACGGACACGATGCGCTGCCACCTCTCGGGGGAGCGCACGATGCGCCGAAGCGCGGCGAAGCCCGCCTCTTCGAGATAGCGCGCCGTCACCCCGTTCGCCGCGATCATGAAGTCCTCGATGAGCTGCCTCGGCTGATTCTGCTCGTCGACGGTCAGGTCGCGGATCTCCTCGCCGTCGAAGACGGCCCGGGCCTCGATCGTCTGGAGGTCCAGCGCGCCCTGCGCGTACCTCAGGCGGCGGAGACGCTGGGAGACGTCCTCCTGGAGGCGGATCTGCTCGACGACTCCCGGGACCGCCGCCATCGCCGGAGGCATGGGGCCTCGCCCGTCCCGCCACGCGTCCACCGCGTCGTACGCGAGCTTCGCCTTGTTGTTGACGAGGGCGCGGAACACGTTCGAGTCGCCGAGCGTCCCGTCCGCGTTGACGAAGTACTCGATGACGATCGAGAGCCTGTCCTCGTCCGGATTCAGCGACGTGAGATCCGTCGAGAGCTTCTCGGGCAGCATCGGAAAGATGCCGCCCGACGTGTAGACGGACGTCGTGTTCTGCGCGGCCCGGTCGTCGAGAGGCGTCCCCTTCTTCACGAGCGCGTCCACGTCCGCGATCGCGATGAGCACCCTCACGGCCCCGCCGGGCCGCTCCTCCGCGACGGAAAGCTGGTCGAGATCCCGGCTGTCGTCGTTGTCGATCGAGGCCCACAGCAGGTCGCGCAGGTCGCGAATCGCGGGACCCTTCTCCCGCCCGGGTTCCTTGATGCGGTCGAGCTGCTCGAGCGCGGCCGGCGGGAAGTCGGGGTTGAGCCCCTTCTCAAGCATCGCGCGGCGGGCGATCGCGGCGAGGTCCGAGCGGTGGTGGCGGCCTCTGGGCATCGTTTACCGATCTTGCCACGGAGCGCACGGCCGCACGGCACGGACCGTGCTCACGGGACACTCATGGTGAAATTGTGACCTCCGAAAAGGATTCTCTTCGAGCCCTGCTCGTTTGCGCCACCCTCGCCGCACGGGTCGCCATGGGGGCCGATGTTTCCTCCGCGTTCGTCCCCGTGAAGGAGGCCCTCAAGGCCGGGAAGCTGGACGCGGCCGTCGAGGCGGGCGTGAAGGCCGTCAAGGATCTGCCCGACAGCTCGGAAGCGCACCTCTGGCTCGGGCGCGCCTACGGGCAAAAGGCGCAGAAGGCCTCGGTCTTTTTCCAGATGGGGCTCGCGAAGAAGTGCAAGGCCGAGTTCGAAAAAGCGGTTGCGCTCGACGCGAAGAGCGCAGACGCCCGTGTCGACCTCATTCAGTACTACGCGAACGCCCCGGGGATCGTCGGGGGCGGCGTGGACAAGGCCCGCGAGCAGATCAAGGCCCTCGACGGCCTCGACCCAGCACGCGGCGCGCTCATGAGCGGCTACGTTCTCGCGAAGGAGAAGAAAACCGCCGAAGCGGAAGCCGAATACCGGCGGGCCGTCTCGCTCAAGCCGGGCGACGCGACGATCCACTGGCGCCTCGGCCGCTTCCTCGAGCGCACGGGGATGAAGGAGGACGCGAAGGCCTCCTACCGCGAGGCCGTCCGCCTCGACCCCGCCCTCGAGGGCGCGAGAAAGGACCTCGACCGACTGGGCGGCTAGGGACCGCCACCCCAGAGCCGGTATCCCTGCCCGCATTCGGTCCTGTCAAGGGGTTTCAGCACGGGAACTGCGCCCTCGTACATAGCCAGGAATCGGCGGTAGCAGTCCCATGCGAAGTGCGGGTTCTTCGAGACTTGCGCCGACCTTCGACCGTCCTGTCGTGCAGGCCGAGGTTCAGGATCGTGTTCCATCATGCCTGGCATCGACGCTCGGGCCGGGATCTCACGGAGACGGTCGGCGGGTTCTTCGGGTCCCCGCAAGCGCGCCTGAGCGTCCCATAGGAGGGTTTTCACATCTTCGCCTAAACCCTTGGGATAGCTGTTCTTGTTGTCACAAAAGTGTGTGCAGAGTTCAGTCGTTATGGTGAAACCCGGTGGCACCGGCAGCCGAGCCATCCCGTCTAGGCCAGGTTCGCCCCTACGCCGCCGAGCGCTCTTCCCGGGTTCCGTTTCCCCGGGCAGCTCCCGCTCCGAACGCGTAAACGAGCCTGGACTAACGCGTCGGGGCCTTCTTTTCGTCGCCGCGCGAGCCCACCCATCTTATTCCGAGTGTCCGGCGATCGGGTTGGATTCCCGTGGTTTACGAGAGCCCGGTTGGCCCTTTCGGAAAAGCGGGCGTAGGATATGGGGGGTCTTCCCAGAAGGGGAAAGATGTCTCAGAGCTACCCCAAGATCTTGCCCGACGAGGTACAGAAGCAGCGCTCCCGGTTCGCTCCGGTCGAGCTGCCTGCCCCCGCGCGTCCCGTCTGGAACTGGGAAGAGCTGAACGCGAAGTTCCGCCCGCGCCTCATTGCCGCCGGCGTCATCCGGTTCGGCATCACGCAGGACGATTGCGAGGACGCGGCGCAGACCGTCTTCCTCAAGGTGCTCGCGATGAACCCGCGCGTGCGCGACCCCAAGGCGTACCTCAGGGCCGCGTTCCTGAACCAGTGCAACAACATCGTGCAGGCGCGCGAGAGGCGCGGCGTGGGAGATTCCGGGCCGGTGATGCGCCAGCTCGGGCTCGCGGATTCCGGCGCGATCGAGGTTCAAGTCCAGACCGTCCCCGTCTCCGACAGGACCGGGCCGATGCGTGTGGTGCGGCGCACGCTGTGGGATCGCATCCGCGCCGGATTGAGGCTCAGGCCATGAAGAGGGACGACGTCTTCGACGCCATCCTCGAGGCAGAGGTCGTTCCCGATCTGCCGGGCCAGGCCATGGGCCGCACCCTCCCCTTCGTGAGAGCGAATGCGCGCGCCTCCGTGGAGGACATCTACCGTCTCTCGCAGGACGCTGAGAAGCCCGCCGAGCTGATCCTGAAGGCCGCGCGCGCGGGAGCGGACGAGCTCGCCGCCGCGCTCCGCTCGCTGGACGGAAAACCCTACCGCGGATTCGCGCTGCTTTATGCCGCCCAGAAGGCCGACAAGCTCGTCGCCGAAGATCCGAACAAGGCGCTCGCGCTCGCAAGGCTTATCTGCGAGGAGGCCGCTTCTCTTGCGTCCGCGAATGCGCAGGAACGTATCTCGACTCCGGCTCCGCGGCAGGCCGTGCAGGCGGAAGCCGCGCTGCTCGGGTCCCAGGCCCTCCTTCAGAAGGGTGAAGCGGAGGGCGCGCGAGAGGCCATTAGGCCCGCCCGGGAGTTCTTCCGCGAATCTGGCGACCTCGGCTTTGGCGCCGCGCTTTGCGACTACTACGAGGGGGCGGCAGCCAGCTTCCAGCGAGACTACGCCTTCGCGGAAAAACTCCTAAAGCGTTCACTGGAAGTGTTCACGGAGTTCGGCCAGGATCATCTGATCGGGCGCGCCGAGGCTGCACTGGGGACACTTCTCAGCAACAAGGGAGACTTTGAGCGCTCCCTTCCGCACTTCGATCGCGCTCTCAATGCGCTCGAGGACGTGTCCGAGTCCCAGCGAATCACGATAACCCACAACAACCGCGCGACGACCTTGATGAGGCTTGGCCGCTTCGACGAGGCCCGTGCGACATTCGCGAAGGCTCTGAACCTCGCCCGCCGCAACAGCCAGTCCTCGCACGTCTTTTTCATCCGCACGGGTCTCGCCGAGCTGGACTTCCGGCGCGGTGAGTATCGCCGCGCGCTCCGCGCCTTCGCGGAAATCATCCGTGAAGCCAGCCCTCTCGCGTCGAAGGCGGAGCTTCTCTTCTCGCGGCTCTACGCAGCAGAGTGCCAGGCGAGAATCGGCAGCTACGGTCCGATGGCCGCGGAAATCGAATCGCTTCGCAGGGAGCGTCAGGAGCATCCGTTCGCGCCGTCGCCCGCTCTCGGTGAGCTCTTCATGTCCCTCGATCAGGGCACGATCGACGCCGACCTCATCGCGCACGTCCGCGAGTACCTGCAGGACGAAGAGAGCGGCGTGAAGCGCGCGTACCGTCCCCTGAGGCTCGTCGGCTAGACAAGACCCTCGAACTGCCTCGATTTGAGTCGGCCGCCTACGGGCGGCCGATGTTTTTTCGGGTGTCGGG
>JAMQPJ010000205.1 GCA_023717585.1 Thermoanaerobaculia bacterium | reverse complement strand
CGGGCGCCCGCGGGCGCGTCCGCGAGTGCCTCTATCCTCCAGACGGACGCCCGCCGCGCGCCGAGGCCGACGCGGTACGTCTCCAGGACGTCCCGCCGAAACACGGTCACGGCGACGCGGCTCCCCGGCTTGCGCTCCTTTTCGAGCCGGGCGACCAGCTCCTCGGTCGCGCGGAGCCCGTCGACGGCGACGAGCAGGTCTCCCGCGTTCACGCCCCCGCGCTCGGCCGGACCGCCGGCGACGACTTCAGCCACGACGAGCCGCCCGCTCTCGGCCTTCGTCCTCCAGCCGAAGGTCGCGCGGACGCGCGGAGGCCGGGAGTCCGTGACGCCCTCCTCGGCCTCGGCCACCTCGCGGAGCCGGAGGCCCGCGGTGAGGAGCAGCCGCGCGAGATCCGGCGTCCCCGTGCCGCGCACGTAGCGATCGAAGAAAGCGCGGATGAGAGGGCGAGCGCCGGCGACGCGCACGCACGCCTCCTCCACGGCCCCGGGGGGGTAGCCCTTCCCCTTCGCGGCGTACGACCGGAACAGCCGTCGCATGACGTCGTCCAGCCCGCGTCTGCGGCCCGTGGCGCGGCGCAGCGTCAGGTCCAGCGCGAGTCCCAGCAGGGCTCCGCGCCGGTAGTAGCTCTCCGAGACGTTCGGCGAGTTCTCGTCCGGACGATAGAAACGGATCCAGGCGTCGAACGAAGCCATCTCGGCGCTCTGAACCTTCCGGCCCGGCGTCTCGAGATGGCCCTTCCAGTGGGTCGTCCATTGCTCGAAGGCCTGCGCCTCCGTGAGAAGCCCCGCGCGGAGGAGCAGGAGCGTCTCGTAGTAGGAGGTGATTCCTTCCAGCGCCCAGAGATCCTTCGTGTGGACCTCCCGCCCGTAGTCGATGGGACCGAATGCCTCGGGCCTTATGCGTTTCACGTTCCAGGCGTGGAAAAGCTCGTGCGAGAAGAGGAGCAGGGCGTCGCGATAGGACTTCTCGGGCCGGAACACGTGCGGGCCCAGCGCCACCGTTTGCGAAGCGCGGTGCTCGAGGCCGCCGCGAGCAGCCGGCGACAGGTGCACGAGGAAAAGGTAGCGCTCGTAGGGAAGGCCGCCGAAAAGAGCCGAGGCTTCGGCGACGATCTTCTTCAGATCTCGGACGACTCGAGCCGCGTCCTCGTTGCCGCGGCCCCACAGCGCGAGCGTGTGCGGGACTCCATGGACCGAAAACGGAAACGTGCGGTGCCTTCCGCACTCGAAGGGCGAGTCCACGAGCTCGTCGTAGTCGGCCGCGCGGAGGACGCCGCCCCGCGCCGGGAGGGCCATCGACGTCTTCCAGCCGCGCGGAAGGTCGAAGCGCACCTCCTGCGGCTCGTCCTTGCGCCCCTCCACGTAGAAGAACAGGTTCGCGCCGTTGCCGTAGCCGTGGGTGGAATCGAGATGGGACGTTCTCACGGTCAGCTCGTGGGCGTAGACGCGGTAGCGAATGGAAAGAGAAGAAAGAGGGGAAAGAGGATTCTCTTTGAAGGTAAGACGCCAGGTGTTCTTCGCCACCTTCTCGACTGCGACTGGGCGGCCGTTCTTTCCTTTCGCCGTCAGGTCGCGGACGTGGCGTGAGAATTCGCGCACGAGGTATGAACCGGGCGTCCAGACGGGAAGTACCAGGTCGATGGACGCCGCGCCCCGGGGGTCGACCTCCATCGTGATTTCGTAGAGGTGCGTCTCGGGCCGCGGCATCGCGACCGTGAATCGTGTCGTGCGCATGTTGCGGGGAGGATAAATCACGAGGAGCGAGCCGGCATGCCCTGCGACGCACGCGCTTGCTGTCTGAGCGAAGCGAGTTCAAGCGCGAAGGAGCACGGGTATGCCGGTCGCGACGAGCTACTCGTCGAGAAACGCCAGCACGCGCCGCGCGAATGCGACGGGGCGCTCCGTGGGCGGCACGTGCCCGCAGCGCGGAAGGATCTCGAGGCGTGCGTTCGGCAGGGCCCGCGCGAGGCGCTGCCCGGCCGCGAGCGGGAAGATGCGATCGCGGTCCCCCCAGAGGACGAGCGTCTCGTTCGAGATCCGCGCGAGGTCGCGGGGCTTCACTGCGTCCTCCCCTGCGGCCATCGAGGCGACGAGCTTCATGAGCTGCGGCCGGTTCCTCCTTCGCCCCTTGTAGAGCGCGGCGGCGAGGGCGACGAGCGGATGCCCGAGAAGGCGCGAGTTCACGCTCGTCGCGAGGAGGCGCCTCGCGTCTTCGTAGCTGCCCGGCACGAACGGGAGGGAGGTCGCGAGGAGACCGATCGTCTCGGCCACAGTCTGTCCCGCCGCGTCGACGAGGACGAGCCGCCTCACGAGGCGCGGGTAACGGCGCACCATGTCGAGCGCCACGGCGCCGCCGAGCGAATGGCCCAGCAGATCCACGCGCCCGGGCCTGTCCGGCAGCTCTTCGATCGCATCCACGACGGCGTCCGCGAGCAGGCGAATCCGGTATTCGACGCCGGGGCCAACCGGCTTGTCGCTTCTGCCGTGGCCGAGGAGGTCCATCGCGACGACGCGCCGCCCCCGCGCGAAGAGCGGCAGCGTGAGCGCCCACTCGCCATAATCCGCCCCGATGCCGTGCAGGAGAACGAGAGGCGGAGCGCCCTGGGGGCGGGAGACACCCGCCTCGAGGCAGGCCACGTGAAGGCCGGTCGCAATCTGGAGACGCCGGAACTTCACGAACTCATTGTCTAGTATTTCCGCATCAACCCGACGACCACGCCCTGCACTTTGAGATCGCCCTCGGCGACCCAGATCGGTCGCATGCGCTCGTTCGCGGGCTGGAGCCTGATGCGGCCATCGGACTCCCGGTAGAAACGCTTGAGCGTGGCCTCGCCGTTCAGGAGCGCCGCCACCATCTCGCCGTTCGAGGCCTTTTCGCGGCGATTCACGACGACGTAATCGCCGTCGTGAATTCCATCCTCGATCATCGAGCTCCCGTTCACGCGCAGCACGTAATTCTGCCCCTTGCGCGTGAGCACCTCGGGAACGGCGACCATCTCGACGTCGGACTCGGTGTTTGCCTCGATGGGTTGCCCGGCGGCGATTCGCCCCGCGATCGGGATCTCGACCGCCCCAGCACGTCGGTCCTCTTCGGCCAAAACCAGCGACCTTCGCTTGTTCCAGTCGCGTACGAGCACGCCCTTCTCGAGCAGCAGCTTGATGTGCTTCTGGAGCGTCCCGAACGAGGAATACCCGAAGTCCTCGCAGATTTCGCGCTGGGTGGGCGAGAGGCCCCTCTTTTGCCGATAGGCTCGGATGTAGTCGAGGATTTCTTTCTGCTTCGGAGTCAGCGTCAGTGCCATATGAAATTAGGCATCCTTGGCAATTTTCCTTATTTTCTAAGAAGAATAGTAGATTTCTTAGAATGAATGATTGCCGCGGCTTTCATCAATGCCCGCCACGCGCAAGATAGGCGTAAATCCACGGCTCGTCAAGGAAAAAGGTCGTGAATGCTTTAGACTTCGGCCACGGTGAATCCGAAAAAGATGGAGGAAACGGAATGAAGAATGCTCTCAAGATCGCCGCCGCGGCTCTCTGCTGCGTGGCCCTCGTCGCCTGCAGCCAGAAAGGCCCCGCCGAAGCCGCGCTCAAGGCCGCCGAAACCTCGGTGAACGAGGTCAAGGCCGACGGCGCCAAGTACGCCGTCGAGCAGACGAAGGGCCTGCTTGCTTCCTACTCCGCCGCCCAGGAAGCGTTCAACAAGGGCGACTACAAGGCCGCGATGGAGCTCGCGCAGGCCATCCCCGCCAAGGGCAAGGACGTCGTCGCGGCCGTAGCCGCCAAGAAGGACGAGCTCACGAAATCGTGGAATGCGTTGACCGCTTCCGTGCCGGGCATGGTCGAGCAGGTCAAGGCGAAGGTCGATGCCTTGAGCGCGATGAAGAAGCTGCCCAAGGACATGGATGCCGCCAAGCTCGACGCCGCGAAGACGAGCCTCGCCGACCTCACGAAGTCCTGGGGTGAGGCTGCCGATGCTTTCAAGTCGGGAAACCTGATCGGCGCGAACGCCAAGGCCAACGCCGTCAAGACGAAGGTCGCCGACGCGATGGCCGCACTCGGCCTCACGGCCGCGGCACCCGCTGCCGCTCCTGCCGTCGCTCCTGCTCCCGCCCCTGCCGCCGCCGCGGCCGCTCCGGCCACGCCGGCGAAGAAGTAAGCCCCCTTCGAATCCCGGAACCTCAGGCCCGCGGCAAACCGCGGGCCTCTTTTTTCAGCTCCGGTAGTCCGCGTTGATCGAGACGTAGCCGTGCCCCAGGTCGCACGAGAGCTTCCACGCCTTCGCCCGTCCGACACCGAGGTCCACGACGATGGGAACGCGCTCGCGAGAGAAGATCCGGACGGCCTGACTCTCGCGATAGGGAACCGGGAGGCCGTATTTCACGAGGGTCAGCGGCCCGAGCTCGAGCGAAACGCGTTTTTCCGAGAAGCGGGCCCCGCTCCGTCCGACGGCCGCGAGGATGCGGCCCCAGTTCGGGTCGCCGCCGTGGAGCGCCGTCTTCACGAGAGGTGAGGTCGCCACCGCGTGCGCCGCCGCCCTCGCTTCGATCCCGGTGCGGGCGCCGACGATCGAGATCTCGAGGACACGCGTCGCCCCTTCGCCGTCGCGCACCATCATCCAAGCGAGCGCCCGGCAGACCTTCGTGAGAGCCGCTCGGAACGCGGCGCCCTCGGAGGGCTTTTGGAGCTCGCGACCGCCCATCTCGCCCGAGGCCATCACGAGAAGCGTGTCGTTCGTGGACGTGTCGCCATCGACGGAAATGGCGTTGAAGCTCGCGACCGCAGCCTCGCGGAGCGCCGCCTTGAGATAGGCGGGACTCGCCGCCGCATCCGTCATGACGAACGCGAGCATCGTCGCCATGTCCGGGTGAATCATGCCCGCGCCCTTCGCGACACCCACGACGCGGCCGCGCCGGCCGGCGAGGGTGAACGACGCCTCCGCCACCTTCGGAGAGGCGTCCGTCGTGAGGATCGCGTGCGAGGCGGCTTCGAGGCCCGAGGCCGACAGGCCGTTCTTCGCGTCGGGAAGCGCCGCGCGGATCTTCGCGTCCGGCAGGACGACGCCGATGACGCCCGTGGACGAGACGAGGACCTCGTCCTTCGGGAATCCGAGGAGGGCGGCGGCGCGGTCGCGCACGCGGCGCGCCGCTTCCATCCCCGGTCTGCCCGTGATCGCGTTCGCGCACCCCGCATTCACGACGACGGCGCGCACCCGGCCGCCGCTCCGTTTCAGGTCCGCGCTCGCGAGTACGACCGGAGCGGCCAGGAACCGGTTCTTCGTGAACAGCGCCGCGGCGTTCGCGCCATTCGCGGCGACGAGGAGGGCGAGATCGGGCCCCTTCCTGCGGATTCCCGAGCGCACGCCCGACGCGAGGAAGCCTCTCGGAAGCCTCACGACGCGCCGCCCGCGAGGCGCCGCACGGCGGCCTTGGCCGCGCGTGCCACCTGCCGCGGAGCGGTGCCGCCCGTGGTGTCCCGCTTCGCGAGCGCGCGCCGCACGTCGAGCGCCTGGAGGTCCTGGGCGGTGATCTCCTTCGAGGGCCCGAGAGCCGCCAAGGTCGCGCCCAGCGCCTCGGCCTCCGCGATGCGGCGGCCGACGACCTCGTGCGCTTCGCGGAAGGGCATGCCCCTCCTCGCGAGCTCGTCGGCGAGCTCGGTCGCGAGAAGCCGGTCGTCCGAGGCCGCGAGCGCCATGCGCCCGTGGTCGAGAAGGAGACCCTCGACGATCCCCGTGAGCGCGGGCAGGGCGACGGCGAGGACGCCGCGCACGCGGAACACCGGCTCCTTGTCGAGCTGGAGGTCCTTGTCGTACGCGAGCGGCAGGCCCTTGAGCACCGCGAGGAGCCCGGTCAGCTCCCCGATCGCGCGGCCGGCATGTCCGCGGGCGAGCTCGAGAACGTCCGGGTTCTTCTTCTGCGGCATCCGCGAGGAGCCCGTCGCCAGCGCGTCCGGAAGCGCGGCGAAGCCGAACTCGTCCGACGTGAAGACGATGAGGTCCTCCGCGAGCCGCGAGAGGTGAACGAGAAGGAGCGCCGCGGCGAAGAGGAACTCCGCGGCCGCATCGCGGTCGGAGACGGCGTCGAGCGAATTCGCCGTGGGGCGGAGGAAGCCGAGGCTCCGGGCGAGCGTCTCGCGATCGATCGGGAGCGGCGTGCCCGAGAGCGCGCCCGAGCCCAGCGGGCATTCGTCAGCGCGCGACGCCGCGTTGTCGAAGCGGCCCGCGTCGCGCCGCAGCATCTCCACGTAGGCGAGGCACCAGTGGCCGAACGTGACGGGCTCGGCGCGCTTCAGGTGCGTGTATCCGGGCATGGGCGTCGCGGCCTCGGCTTCCGCGCGCCGCGCGAGCGCGAGCGCGAGGGAGCGCGCGACGGCCGCGCCCTCGGCGAGGGCGTCCTTGACGTACAGGCGGAAGTCGGTCGCGACCTGGTCGTTCCGCGAGCGCCCCGTGTGCAGCTTTCCGGCGAGCGGACCCACCTTGGCGGCGAGGCGGGCCTCGACGAAGGAGTGCACGTCCTCGTCGTCCGCGTCGTGCGGCATGCCCGTCTTCGCGACCTCGACGCCGATCTCTTCGAGGCCGGCCACGAGTTTCTTGACGTCTCCCGGAGACAGCACGCCGGCGGCTTCGAGCGCCTCGGCCCAGGCGATCGAGGCGCGCAGATCTTCGGCGAGGAGCGCGCGGTCGAACCCGAACGAGTCGTTGAAGGCGCGGAGCGCCTGCGCGGGAGGCTCGGAGAAGCGCCCTCCCCAGAGCTGGCGACGGGTCAACGTCTCACCCCTCCCCGGAGACGACGGCCTGATACGTCGTTCCGGCCTTCAGGCGCAGGCGGCCCTTCGTGGGCAGGCCGAAGAGACGGATGAACCCGGTCGCGTCGGCCGGCGTGTAGCCGCGCATGTCGAACGACGCAAGGTGCGCGGAATAGAGCGCGTGGGGCGACGTGCGGCCGACGACGGACGACGACCCCTTGAAGAGCTTGAGCGTGACGTCGCCGGTCACGGTCGGCATCAGCGCGTTCATGAACGCGTCCAGCGCCTCGCGGAGCGGCGAGAACCACTGGCCGAAGTAGACGAGCTCGGCATAGCGGGCGGCGAGCTTCTCCTTCTCGTGGACGCTGTCGCGGTCGAGCGTGAGTGTCTCGAGAGCGCGGAGCGCCATGACGAGGAGCGTGCCGCCCGGCGTCTCGTAGACGCCGCGCGACTTGATCCCGATCAGCCGGTTCTCGACCATGTCCGCCCGTCCGACGCCGTGCCGGCCGCCGGTCTCGTTGAGCTTCTGGATGAGCGGAACGGGCGCGAGCTTCAGTCCGTTCACGGCCACCGGCAGGCCGGCCGCGAAAGAGATCGTCACGCGCTCGGGCGTGTCGGGAGCCTTCTCCGGGTCCACCGTCAGCTTGAACATCGAGGCCTCGGGCTCGAAGCCGGGCTCTTCCAACGGACCTCCCTCGTGCGAGAGATGCCAGAGGTTGCGGTCGCGCGAGTAGGAGTCCTTCTTCGTGGCGGAGACGGGGATGCCGCGTGCCGCGGCGTAGTCGATGGCGTCCTCGCGCGACACGATGTCCCACTCGCGCCACGGGGCGATGATGGCGAGCTCCGGTGCGAGCGCCATGTAGGCGAGCTCGAACCGGACCTGGTCGTTGCCCTTTCCGGTGCAGCCGTGCGCGAACGCGTCGCAGCCGGTCGCGAGCGCGACCTCGACTTGCTTCTTGGCGATGAGCGGGCGCGCCGTGGCCGTGCCGAGCAGGTAGTCGTGCTCGTACGCGGCGCCCGCCTTGAGCACCGGAAACAGGTAGTCCTTCGCGAACTCGTCCTTCGCGTCGACGAGGAAGAACTCGGAGGCGCCTGTCTTCTTCGCCTTCTGCTC
>JAMQPJ010000013.1 GCA_023717585.1 Thermoanaerobaculia bacterium | reverse complement strand
CTCCTCGAGATGGGCGGCCGGCAGGCCCCGGTCGGCTGCCCGGCGCCCAGCCCCGGCCGACCTCGTGGTCAGGACCGTGAGCGCCGTCGGGTAGGCCGCGATCGTCTCGGCATTCGCGAGGCCGTCGACGAAGTACTGCTGGAGGGCGTCCCTCCGAATCTCGGCCCTGAGGTCGAGGTCCCGGCGCCAGGAGTCGATCGCCGCCTGCTGCTGACCGGGGATGTGGAACGCGACGAACCAGAATGTGGCCATCGCGAAAACGACGAAAAGAACCGACAGCCCCAGAGCCAGCAAACGGGCGCCAGCCCATCCGACGAGACGGCGCATGAACGTCACACTTCGACCGACCTGAAAGTCTACTCCCGCGCCGGTTGCTGCCGCGGCGCGCGAGAGTGCGTCTCAGTTGGGCTGCCCGCGGCGTCGCCGCTGGCGAATCAGCCCTTCTTCTGCTTGCTCTTCGGGTTGTTGAGCGCCTGCAGGAGAGACGAGCCGAAGATCGATACGGAAGGTGCCGCGGCCTTCTCGCGCTTCGCGGTGTCGTCGCGGTAACTCTTCAGATCGACGCGGTCGGATTCCGCCTTCGCGCCGGCCGCCGAGAGCGAGATGCGCCGCTTTGCCGGGTCGACGCCGATGACCTTCACCTCGACCTTCTGGCCGGGAGCGAAGTGGCGGCTGACCGTGCCGGGAGGCACGCCCGACTCGGAGTTCGGAATGAGGCCCGTGAGACCGGGCTCGAGGCGCACGAAGACGCCGAACTGGGCGACGCTCTCGACCTCGCCCGTCATGACCGAGCCCTCGGGATGGCGGTCCTTGATCCCGTCCCACGGATTCGACGTGGAGACTTCGCGCAGCGAGAGCGACAACCGGCGCTGCTTCGGATCGAGTTCCTTCACCCAGCCCTGCACCGACTGTCCGACGGCGACCGCCGGATCCTTGAGGGAGACGCCCGGCGGCAGCGCCGAGACGTGCACGAGGCCGTCCACTCCCGGCTCGACTTCGACGAAGAGTCCGAAGTCCGCGTGCCGGGCGACCGTTCCCGTGAACGAGGCGCCGGGCGCGAAGCGCTCCGGAAGCGTCTGCCAGGGATCGGCCTCGAGCTCCCTCATCGAAAGAGAGATGCGCTTGCCTTCACCCGCGAGCTTCGTCACCTTGACCGTGACTTCCTGGCCGACGGTGAGGACGTCTTTCGGGTGCGCGACGCGGCGCCTCGAGATTTCCGTGACGTGGACGAGCCCGTCCACGCCGCCGAGGTCCACGAACGCGCCGAAGTCGGTGAGCGAGCGGACGCGTCCCGGCATCACGGCGCCAACGGCGATCTTCTCGCGGGTCACCGCGGCCTTCTCGTCCTGCTCGACCTTGAGGAGCGCCACACGTGAGACCACCACGCGCCGCCCGTCCTCGGTGTACTCGAGGACGCGGAAATCGAAGGTCTGCCCGACGTACGCCGCGAGAGCGGGCTCCTCGTGGCGGCCGAGGTCGATCTGCGAGACCGGGCAGAAGGCGCGGAGGCCGTGAGCGCCGCCGATCACCACCTCGAAGCCGCCCTTGTTCCGGGCCATGACCTTTCCGGCGACGGGGATCTTCGCCTCGGAAGCGGCCCTCAGCTCGGCCTTCATGCGATGTCCCACCGCGAGCTTGCGCGAGAGCCGCACGTCCGGTCCCGCTTTCACGACGACGGCCTCGATGCGGTCGCCGACTTTCTCCCCCTCGAGCTCCTTGAGATCCATGAGCGCTTCGGACTTGCCGCCGATCGAGACGAGGACGACGTCGGGCGTGATGCCGGCGATGATGCCGTTCACGACCTGCCCCTCCACGAGCTTCTTCTTCGGGGAAGCCGCGTCGGCCGCGAGGGCAGCCTCGAAGGTCTTGCGGTCGGCGGTTTCGGCGGTTTCGGCTGGCGGCGAGGTGAGCGTCTGGGACACGAGGGTTCTCCTGGCCCGCCAATCGAAATTCCCCCGGGAAAAAAAGGCGGGGGCTGCGGGACCGCGAATTCTACCCGAAGCGGTAAGATGAGACTCCTTCTCTGGCCGGCGGCCCCCGACAGCCCCGGAGAATCTCCCCCTTGGAGGGTGGAATGGCCGAACCCGGTGTCCTGACAGCCGCTGGCGCTTCGCCGCCCGAAGCCGCCGCGACGATCGCGAGACTCGCCCCGAGCCGGGACGAGCTGAGACGGTGGTATGCGCTGATGCATCTCGGGCGGCTGCTGGACGACAAGGCTCCGAACTACCTCAAACAGGGCCTCGGCTGGTCCTATCACGCGCCGTGCGCGGGGCACGACGGCATCCAGGTCGCCCTCGGCGTCACGTTCCGTCCCCGGCACGACTATCTCTTCCCGTATTACCGCGACCTCACGACGTGCCTCGCCGGCGGATTGTCGGCGGAGGAGATCCTGCTGAACGGGATGTCGAAGAAGGACGACGTCGCCTCCGGCGGGCGGCACATGTCGAACCACTTCGCGAAGCCCGAAATCCACATCCAGAACGTCTCGTCCTGCGTTTCGAATCATGCCCAGCATGCCGCGGGCCTCGGCCGCGCGCTCAAGACGTACGGCTCGGACGCGATCGTCTTCTGCTCCCAGGGCGAGTCGTCCACGTCCGAGGGCTACTTCTACGAGGCCGTCAACGGCGCGTCGCGCGAGAAGCTCCCCGTCGTCTTCGTCGTGCAGGACAACGGCTACGGCATCGCCGTTCCGAAGAGCGACCAGACTGCGAATCGTTTCGCCTCGGACAACTTCTCCGGGTTCCTGAACATCAGGATCGTTCACTGCGACGGCAAGGACCTCTTCGACTCGCTCCGCGCCCTGCGCGAGGCCGTGGCGTTCGTGAGGTCGGGCGCGGGCTGCGCGATGGTGCACGCCGAGTGCGTGCGCATCCATTCGCACTCCAACTCCGACCGCCACGAGCTGTACCGCTCGCCCGAAGAGATCGCAGAGGCGAAGGCGCTCGACCCGCTCGCGCGCCTCCGCCGGTCCCTCGTCGAGGGCGGCGCGTTCTCCGAGGAGGAGATCGCAGGGGTCGAGGACGCGAACCGGAAGAGCTACGAAGAATCCGCCGACCGCGCCCGCCGCGCGCCAGACCCCGACCCCGACTCCATCTTCGAGCACGTTTCGCCCGCTCCCTGGGCCCCCGAAGGAGACGGCCTCGCGGACACGTACGTCACGCCCGAGACCGTCGACGGTAAGCCGGCGGTCGAGATGACCCTGATCCAGGCGCTGAACGGGACGCTCAAGGAGATGTTCCGCGAGAACCCCGACACGTATCTCTGGGGACAGGACGTCGCCTACAAGGAGAAGGGCGGCATCTTCAACGTCACGAAGGGCATGCAGCAGGAGTTCGGGCCGACACGCATCTTCAACGGCCCTCTCGCGGAGGACTTCATCCTCGGCACGGCCGACGGCTTTTCCCGCCTGAACGAGAAGATCCGCGTCGTCGTCGAAGGCGCCGAGTTCGCCGACTACTTCTGGCCCGCGGCAGAGCAGATGGTCGAGATGTCGCACGAGTTCTGGCGCACGAACGGGCAGTTCGTCCCGAACGTCACCGTGCGCATCGCCTCGGGCGGCTACATCGGAGGCGGCCTCTACCACTCGCAGAACATAGAGGGCTGGCTCACGACGCTCCCCGGGATCCGCGTCGTCGTCCCCGCCTTCGCGGACGACGCGGCGGGACTTCTGCGGACGGCGATGCGCTCGCGCGGCATCACGTTGTACCTCGAGCCGAAGTTCCTCTACAACTCCGCGCAGGCCAAGGCGCGGGTGCCCGTGGGCTTCGCCGTGCCTTTCGGCAAGGCGCGCCGGCGCCGGAAGGGCGCCGATCTCACGATCCTCGCGTACGGCACGCCGGTGCATTTCGCGCTCGCCGCGGCCGAGGCGCTCGCGAAAGAGGGCAAGAGCGTCGAGGTCCTCGACCTCCGCTCCCTCGTGCCGCTCGACTGGGACGCCGTAGCCGCTTCGGTGAAAAAGACGTCCCGCGCCCTCGTCGTCCACGAGGACAAGGTGCACGGCGGCTTCGGCGGCGAGCTCGTCGCGCGCATCGCGTCCGAGCTCTTCGGGCACCTCGACGCACCCGTGGACCGCGTCGGCTCGACGTTCACCCCCGTCGGCTTCAACCGCATCCTCGAGCGGGCGATCCTGCCGAGCGCCGAGAAAGTCCTCGAGGCGGCGCGGAAAACGCTGGCGTACTAGAGCCTCAGCTCCTCCGCCTCAGGCTCGCCCGGAGCCCCTCCTTCGGCTCGGGCGGGACGCGGCTC
>JAMQPJ010000192.1 GCA_023717585.1 Thermoanaerobaculia bacterium | reverse complement strand
CTGTCCTGGCTCTTCGATCCGCCGTCGTTTCCGCAGTCGGGCGCAACCGGAGTCGTGAGGGTCGCGTCCGGCGCGTTCGGCCAGTCCATGCGATTCATCGTGGACTGGGGAGCACCGGAGGAGGCGACGCTCGTGATTCCCTTCGGTGTCTCGGGGCACGTGCGCTCGCCACATCGCCTCGACCAGCTCCCTTTCTGGCGCGACGGCGATCCGTCGGGCCTGGCGACGCGCCTTTCGCGCCCCGCGCGCCTGACGGCCGCCCTGACGCCTTGAGACTCACGCTCATCGCCACGGCCGCTCTGGCGGTTTCCGGGGCGCCCGCGCCTCCTCGCCCTGTCGGATTGACGGTCACGGCCTCGTCCGTGACAGCCCGGCAGGGCGGCATCATCGCGATCACGGTCAGGAGCGAGCGCCCGCTGCCGGGGCTCGTGCTCGCCGACGGCGACCGTCGCTCTCCGCTCGAGCGCGAGGCGGACGGCACCGTCTTCCGCGGTCTTCACGGGCTGGACCTCGCGGCGACGACCGGCGCGCGACGCGTCTCCTTCGAGACTCCCGACGGTGCGACGTCGCTCGCCTGGTCCTTTCACGTGACCTCGGGCCGCTTCCTCGTCCAGCGCCTCTCGGTCGATCCGCGCTACGTGGAGGTGCCGAAAGAGGAGCTGGAACGCGTGAAGGCCGACCAGGCCCGCGTGGCGGAGGCGTACCGCCGCAGTTCGGCCGCCCGCCTCTGGACGTCTTTCACGCGGCCTCTCGAGGCGCCCTCGAGCGGCAATTTCGGCGCACGCCGCGTCTACAACGGAAAGACGCAGAGCTTTCACGCGGGGTCCGACCTCGCAGCCGCGGAAGGCACGCCGGTCGCCGCCGCCGGGGACGGGCGGGTCGTTCTCGCGGGAGATCTCTACTTCAGCGGCGGCACGGTGCTCCTCGATCATGGGGCCGGCCTCTTCACGCAGTATTTCCACCTCTCACGCATCGACGTGACGGAGGGAGATTCCGTCGTGAAGGGGGCGCGCCTCGGGGCGTCGGGGCACACGGGGCGCGTCACGGGTCCCCACCTCCACTGGGGCGCGAGGCTCCTCGGGGCGCGCGTGAACCCCGAGGACGTCCTGGCGCTTCCTGCCTGGCCTCTTCCCGCCGCGCACGCGCCTCCTTGAACTAGACTTCCCGCATGAGCGTCTTCATGACCGGGCGACTGACTTCGCCCACGTCCACCGAGCTGCGTCACGGCCCGTCCGGGGCGCTTCTCGAGACCACGGCGCCGAAGGACAACGGCGGCGATGGAAGCCGTTTCTCGCCCACGGACCTCTGCACCGCCTCGGCGGCCTCGTGCGCCGCGACGACCGTGAGCCTCTACGCGACGCGCAACGGCATTGCGCTGACGGGCATCGCGTTCGAGATCGAGAAGCACATGACGAATGAGCCTCCGCGGCGCATCGCGAAGCTCGTGGCGCGCTTTCGCGTCTCGTCCCCGTGCGGCGATGAGGATTTTCAGAAACTCGTCAATGTCGGCAAGACCTGTCCCGTATTCCGCTCTCTGCATCCCGACGTTCTCCTCGAGGACGTTTGGGAGCGGGGGTGAACGCCGCCGGGCGAAGCGACCGCACCCCGGTTTTCGATCCCGGGTGACTCAGCGGGCCGGGGGAAAAGTGCCGGTCGCGCTCAGGGGGAACCGCTCGGCTTCGAGGTCGTAGCCGGCGGCTTCCCACGCGTCGAGCCCGCCTTCGAGCGGGCGCACGAGCGTGAACCCGCGGTCCATGAGGAGGCGTGCCACACGGGCCGCCGACGCCTCGTTTGGTCACGTGCAGTAGAGGACGATCTCGCGGTCGGTCGGCAGGTGGGAGATCTTCTCGTCCAGCTCGAGGATGTCGACCACGAGCGCACCGGGGATGCGCCTCGGGTCGCGTTGACGCGCGTTGTTTGAGCGCACGTCGACGATCACGGGGGCCTTGCCTTCGTCCATGAGGCGGCGCAGGTCGGCCGCGCGGATGCGCGCCATGCGCAGGAACTTGTAAAAGCGCCGCCGCTGGTCCCACTTGACGGCGATGTAGAGGAGGAGCGCTGCCCCGAGGAGTAAGAGCGCGCCGCTGCCGAGGTTCGCGA
>JAMQPJ010000137.1 GCA_023717585.1 Thermoanaerobaculia bacterium | reverse complement strand
CCGCCTGCCGGGCACCGGCTTCACGGGCGATCGGCTCAGGGCGGAGATCCACCTGCAGGCGCTCCGCGACGCGGGGTTCGAGACGACGATCGTCGGAGGCGCCGGGCCGCGCGAGAAACCGCACGTGCCGCTCGCATCGCGCGTCTTGCACGTTTCCCTCGCCTCCGCGCGCGTGCCGTTCGCCGTGGCGCGCGCGCTCATCTCCGGAGACCCTCTCCAGTCGGCTCTCTTCGCGGGGGACTTCAGCGCGGCGCTGAAAGAGGCAGGTGCCGCCGACCTCGTCGTCGCGCTGCTCCTGCCGCGCCTCCTCGCGCATGTCGCGGGAGCCTTGCCGGAGGCCCCGCTCGTCGTGGACTTCGTGGACGCGCTCGCCGAAGCGGCGCGGCAGGCAGCCCGGCACGAGCCTGCGCTCTGGCGCCGCTGGTACTGGGTCGTCGAGGCGCCGCGCCTCGCGCGCGCCGAGGCGCGGGCGGCTCAAGGCGCCGCTGTTCTTCTCGCGACGACGGCGGCCGACGCCGCGAGTCTTCCGCGGGGAACGCGGTCCGTCGCGAACGGAGTCGTGCTGCTCCCGGTCGGCCCTGCCCGGCGCGGCCCCGTCGTGGCCTTCACGGGGCGTCTCATGTACCGTCCGAATCGCTTGGCCGCGCGACGACTTCTCGAGAACATCTGGCCGCGTGTGAGGCGCGCGGCGCCGGACGCCCGCCTTCTCCTCGGCGGGGCCGACGCTCCGGATGAGATCCGCTCGTCGGGGGGCCGCAACGGCGTCGAGGTCGTGAGTCCCGTGCCGGACATGGCCGCCTTCCTGAGGAGGGCACGCGTCGTCGTGGCGCCCGTGGACCTCGGAACGGGAACACCCAACAAGCTCTTCGAAGCCTTCGAGGCCGGTGCCGCCGTCGTGGCGTCCCCCGGCGCCGCCCGGCGCGCCGCGTCGTCTTCAGGCGGCCTTCCACCCGCGCGGACCGCGGACTCCGACGAAGAGTTCGCGCGCGCCATCGCCGACTATCTCGGCGACCCCGAGCGCGCGGAACGGGACGGCGCGATGGGCCGCGCCTTCGTGGAAGCGCACGCGGATCGCCGGGCTTCGGTGGCCGGCTTCGTGGCGGCATACCGGGCGGCAAAGGGGAATCCGTGAGGCCGCGGGGCCGGCGGAGGGGCCGCGGTCTGCTCCTCGCGGCGGGCGACTGCTGTGTCGCCTCCGGCCTTTTCGCGTTCGTCGTCGCCGTGCGCCGACTCCTCCCGCTGCCGGGCACGGCGGGAAAGCTGCCGGCTTCCAACCTCTCGCTGGAGATCCCCTGGCTCGCTCTCGTGGCTTTCACGGTCCTGGCGGCGCTCTGGCTCGCGGGAACGTACGACGAGCCTTTCGCGTCGGTGAGGGAGCGGGGCGGCCTGCTCGTGTCGGCGTGCATCGCGGGCGGCCTGCTCCTCGCCGCGTATTTTCTCGCGGGCCAGGCGGTGCCGCGCACGGTGCTCCTCGTCTGGGTGCCGCTCCTGTCCTTCGCGCTCGGTCGGTGGCGGGCTTTCGCCGAGGTGCTCGCGCCCATCGGAACGCGCGCGGTACTCGTGCTCGGCTCGGGTGTCGACGCGCGTCGCGCGGCCGAAGCGCTGGGCGCCGGACAGATCACCGGTCACGCTCTCGCGGCCTGGAGCGAAGACGTGTCTCTTCAGGAGTTGAAGGGGGCGCAGGACGTCATTTTCGCGTCCGAGCGCCCGGAGGACCGGCCGAAGCTCGTGGCTCTGCTCGAACGAAGTCTCGAGAGCGACTTCGAGCTCTGGGTGCTTCCCGGTCTCGCGGACATCGTTTCCTCACGGGCCGTGACGAAGAGTCTCGCCGATCTGCCCCTCACGCCCGTGGCGACTCGGGGCGCGAGCCTTTTCGCGTTCGCCTGGAGACGCGCCCTCGACGTTCTGCTCGGAACGATCCTGCTCGTCGCCGCGGCCCCGATCCTCGTCCTGGTGACGCTTGCCGTCGCGCTTGGCAGCCCCGGGGCGCCGTGGATTCGCCAGCGCAGAGTCGGCCGGGGGGGACATGAGTTTCTCCTGTGGAAGGTCCGCACGATGCGGGCCGACGCGGAGGCCGGGACGGGTCCCACCCTGTCGGGCCGGGACGACGAGCGCGTGACACCCACTGGGGCGCTTTTACGGAAGACGCGGCTCGACGAGCTTCCGCAACTTCTTCACGTCCTCGGCGGGTCGATGAGCCTCATCGGACCGAGGCCCGAGCGCCCGGAATTCGTCGCGGTGTACGAGCGGGAGATTCCCGCCTACCGCCTGCGGCATGCCCTCAAGCCGGGTCTGACGGGTCTCGCGCAGGTGATGGGAGCCTACGCGACGAAGCCGGACGTCAAGCTGCGCTACGACCTCGGCTATCTCTTCCACTGGACGCCGCTCCTGGACGTTTTCATCCTGCTTCGGACGGTCGTCACGGTGCTGAAGGGGAGTGGAATCTGAAGGACGCCTCCTTCGTTCGCGCGATCAGACGACTCTGCGGCCCTGAATGACCTGGATGAGAACGACGACGATCGCGACCACGAGGAGGATGTGAATGAACCCTCCCATCGTCGTGGACGTGACCATTCCCAGAAGCCAGAGTACGAGCAGGATCATGAAGATGGTCCAAAGCATGTTGTTCCTCCGGCTTTGGGCTTGAGCAACCTCCGTGCCGCGCGCTGGCTCGTTTCGTGCGGGCGGTCCTCGGGAGGACGGCCATGGCTCTCCATGCAGCATTTCGAGCTCTTCTGCGGCGACGTGAAGAACGTCCTTCGCGAGATCTACTAGATCTGCTTTGGAAATCTGACAAGGAAGCGGAGGAAACCGGAAAAGACTGCCGGTCTCGCAGCGCAGGCCGCGACGCCGCGTGATCGTGATCGTTCAACGCGGCAGAGGCGGAACGCTTCCCCCGCGCCCCAGGCCTTCCTCGGCCTTCTTGACGGCAGCGGCGGCGCCGTCCCGCGCTTCGGGTGGCAGCGCGTCGAGAAGACGGGGCTGGATCCAGACGCAGCGCGCGAAGAGGGCCCGCGCCTCTTCCGGGCGGCCGAGCGCCGCCGCCGCCCTCCCGAGGTTCAGGTCGCTCTCGGCGCGCTCCTCGAGGCTCACGGATCGCGCATAGAGCGCGTACGCCCGTTCGCGCTCGCCCTTGAGGGACTGGACCGAGCCCCACGCGAGAACGGCCGTCGCGGCCCGGGCACGAAGCGTCACGGCGCGACCCAGACGCGCGTCGGCCGCGGAAAGAAGCTCGGCGCGCTCCGTCGCGGCCTCCTCGGGTGCGGCGGCTGCGTCGCGGAGGAAGCGCTCGCCGATGGCCTGCTCGAGCGTCGCGAAGGAGCGCACCGCCGAGAGCGCTGCGAGGAGCAGCGCGCCTGCCCCTACCGCGGCGCGTGTGCCGCG
>JAMQPJ010000133.1 GCA_023717585.1 Thermoanaerobaculia bacterium | reverse complement strand
GCGGGATAGACCACGAGGTCTCCCCCGGCCGTGGGGTTGACGACGGCGACGTTCGCCGACACGACCCTCGCGGCCAAGGGGATGCCGCAGGCACCCGCGAGGGTGAACGTGCGCGAGGCGCCGGCGCCAAGGGCCGGCCCGCCGAGCGGCCCGGCCGCGTTCCGCGTATCGACGGCACGGCAGGGCGCGAGCGTAAAGAGCCTGAGCCCGACAGGCGGCGTGAACGTCGGGGTCGCGGTCGGCGTGGGCGTCGGGGGCACGGGCGTGGCCGTGCTCGTCGCGGTGGACGTTCGGGTGACCGTGGGGGTGCGGGTGGGCGTGCCGGACGGCGTGGCCGTGGGTGTCACGGTCGGCGTCGCCGAGGGAGTGGCCGGTGTCGTCGTGCGCGTGGGCGTGAGAGTGGGCGTCCGTGTGGGCGTCAGTGTGGGCGAAGCTGTCGCCGTCGGCGTAGGGGCTGGGCTCGGCGTGGACGTGGGGGTCCGTGTCGAAGTCGCCGTCGGGGTCCGTGTCGGAGTCGGCGTCGGCGGGGCGGGGCTCGGTGTGGACGTGGGGGTCCGTGTCGAAGTCGCCGTCAGGGTGCGCGTGAACGTCGTCGTCGGGGTGCGTGTCGGGGTCGCCGTCGGTGTCGGCGTCGGACCGCCGAACGGGAACACGCAAACGCCGACGTCGCTCGAAAGCTGCGGGCCGATGTAGTTGTCCACGGTCTGCGGGTGAAAGACGAGCGTCGTCGCGCTGCAGCCGAGGTTGTGGCAGTAGCTCATGAGCGTCCCGTTCGAGGTCACGCCGTTGATGACGAGCGTCCCCGGACACGACGTCGCGCCGCTGTAGCAGTTCGCCCCGATCTGGCTGCCGTAGCACTCGTCGGGCCGCGGCACGGGGTAACAGTGGGTATGGGGCGAGCCGAGGTTGTGTCCGATCTCGTGGCCGAGGATGAGCGTGTCTCCTGTCAGGTAGTTGATCTTGAAGAGCTGGTTGAAGCTGTATCCGTAGAACGAGCTGCAGAGACCGGGGACCCACGCGATGCCCGAGGCGGAGTTCGACATTGCCTGCTTGCCCGAGAGCAGGGCCGCGAGGGCGCGCGTCACGCCGCCCTCGTTCGACGCCCAGTAGCTCGAGAACTCGCTGAGCTTCGGGCCGTCGGCATTGCCCGTGCCGCTGAGAGTCCACGGATCCGGCGTCGTCGAGACGCGAAAAAACGTCGTGCCCACGAGAAGGCGCAGGTTGAGGTCCCGCTCGTAGATGACGTTCACGCTTGCGACGAGCGTCGCGATGTAGTTCGTCACGTTCGTCACGTCGTCGCCCCGGTACGCCATGTACTCGTTGTCCGTGTCGAACGCGACGGTCGCGGTATGGAGCGACGAGAGGTTCATCGGCGTCCGCCCGAGCGTCTCGCGCCTCGTGCGGGCAGCCTCGTGGGCGAAGGCCGTCGCCGTCGTGTCCTCCTGCCCGCAGGTGAACCGGGGCGGGGCCTCCTGTCCGTCCCCGGCAGGGGCCGCGCTCATGAGAAGCAGGCGCCCGCGCCGGTCCGTCGGATCCGACTCGAGCTCGAAGAAGCCGTCCGGCCCCCGCGAGAGGCCGCGAATCGCATGCGTCGCGGGATCCACCGAAATCAACACGCGTCCGCCCGCGTCGTCCTCGCCCCAGAAGAACGAGAGGCGCGAGCGCGGGACGTCCGTCTCGCCGTTGCCGTCCACCCGGATCATCCGCGCGCCCGGCGCGTAGATCTCGTGCCGGGCGACGCGCACCGCCCGGCGGACGCCGGGCGCGACCGGCCACTCGAGCACGGAGACGGGTTCCTCGGGCGACCTCGCGAGAAGCGCGGGAGCCAACGAGGCCTCGAACGCGATCCGCTCCCCGACGCGCGCTCCGGGGAGGTCGACGATGGACCCCGGTGCCGCGCCGCGCAGGCTGCCGGGCGCGAGGAGTGGCGAGGCGCCCCGGGCGCCGATACCGGCGAGGATCGCCAGCGCGGCCGCAGCAAGGACACGTCGCCCGGTACGCCCCTTCGGAACCCGTTTCATGGACACACTTCCCGTTCAGAAGTGTAGAGGACCAACGGGGCTGGGCGAAGAGAAGAAGAAAAGGAGGAGAAAGAGAAAGAAGAATCTCTTAGAAGGTGAAGAGGGCGAATGCGGCCGCGTGGCGCGCGACCTGCGGCTCGTTGGATGCGGCGGCCGCTCGCAGCGCGTCGCCGGGGCCGTGCCACTCTTCCTTTCTAAGCAGAATCCTTTTCTTGTCTTCGTGCTCTGCTAGAGGGCCACCAGCCGATCGTAGGTCTCGGGTCGGCGGTCCCGGAAAAACTGCCAGGTGCGACGGACCTCCTCGAACATATCGAGGTCGCACGTCGCGACGACGAGCTCGTCCCGGTCCTCGCTCGCGGTCGCGAGGAAGTTGCCCCGAGGATCGACGATGTACGACGACCCGTAGAAGCGGCCGATGTTCCACGGCGGCTCGGTGCCGACGCGGTTCGACGCGGCGACGAAGTAGCCGTTCGCGACGGCGTGCGCGGGCTGCTCGAGCTTCCAGAGGTACTGCGAGAGACCAGCGACCGTCGCCGACGGGTTGAAGACGATCTCGGCTCCGTTCAGCCCCAACGCGCGCGCGCCCTCGGGGAAGTGCCGGTCGTAGCAGATATAGACGCCCACCTTCGCGAAGCGCGTCTGGAAGACCGGGTAGCCCATGTTGCCCGGCTTGAAGAAGTACTTTTCCCAGAAACCGGACGTGTGAGGGATATGGTTCTTGCGGTACTTGCCGAGGTACTTCCCGTCGGAGTCGTAGACGGCGGCGGTGTTGTAGTACACGCCCGCGTCCTCGCGCTCGTACACGGGCACTACGACCGCCATGCGGTACTTTTTCGCGACCTTCGCGATCGCCTCGGTCGTGGGGCCAGGCACACTCTCGGCGGCGTCATACCAGTGTGGATCCTGCGACGGGCAGAAGTACGGCCCGTTGAAGATCTCCTGCAGCCCGAGAATCTGGACGCCCTTTTTCCCCGCCTCGTGGATGAGCTTCATGTGCAGGTCCATCGCGGCCTTCTGCACTTTCGCGAGCGGGGCCTTCGGGTCGGAGATCGGATTGTGAGTCTGGATCAGCCCGACAGTGACGTTGCGCGGCATCAGAACCACCGCTCGATGACGACCTTCTGTTCCGTGTAGAAAACGACGCTGTCGCGGCCGGTCGCCTTGACGTCGCCGAAGAAGCTCTCCTTCGAGCCCCCGAACGGGAAGAACGCCATGGGCGCCGCGACGCCCACGTTCACGCCGACCATCGTCGGAGGCGCCTGCATGGCGAAGTCGCGCGCGGCCTTGCCGCTCGTGGTGAAGATCGACGTCGTGTTCGCCTGCGGATGGGCGTGGAGGAGCTCGAGCGCGCCGGCCGTGTCCGGCACGTTCACGAGCGACAGCACGGGGCCGAAGATCTCTTCGCGCCCGATGGCCGACTTCGGGTTCACCTTGTCGAACACCGTGGGCCCGAGGAAGAAACCCTTCTCGCGCCCCTTGACGGTGTGGCCGCGCCCGTCGAGGAGGAGCTCCGCCCCCTCGGCGATGCCTTTCTCGATGTAAGACACGATGCGCTGGCGCGCGCTCTCGCGGATGACCGGTCCCATGGAGACGCCGGCCTCGGCGCCGTCGCCCACGCGGATGGACTTCGCCGCCGCGACGAGGCGCTCTCTGACGTCTCCATGCGATTTTCCGATCGTCACGACGACCGACCCCGCGAGGCACCGCTCGCCCGCGCAGCCGTAGCAGGATTCCGAGACGATGCCGATGGACTTGTCGAGGTTCGCATCCGGCATCACGACGATGAAGTTCTTCGCGCCTCCG
>JAMQPJ010000107.1 GCA_023717585.1 Thermoanaerobaculia bacterium | reverse complement strand
TCCGAGGCGGCCGCCGTGAGCGAGGCAAGCAGGATCAGCGTGGCGAAGAGGGTCGTTTTTTTCACGGAATCTCCTTCATCTTCGTTTTGGTTCGTTCGTTCGTTCTCTGGAGATCGGTCTCTTCTGCAATCTAGTTGATCTGCGGCTCTTCGCAAGAAGACATCGTGGTCCGGCGGCGCCAAAACGCGGCCCGAAGGCGTCAGGGGCGTCATTTGGCGCTGTCGGAGAGGACCGACACGTTCTGGATCTCCGGCGGCTGATGGGAGATGTCGTCGAGAAGAAGCGGCGCCGCCGGACGGGACCCGTCCCACTCGAAGACCGAAAGCGAGCCGTTCCGCTGGCGGATCTCGTCCATCCGGGAGAGCGTGCGGCCGAGAAGCCGCGTCATCAGAATCCGGTTGAATCGTCCGTGGGCGACGACGAGCGGCGCCCGGGGGCCGGACGAGAGGAGCCGCGCGAGAAAGCGGTCGGCGCGCAACGCGACGCGCGCCGGCGATTCGCCTCCGGACGGCGAAAGCTCCGTCTCGCCGGCCCGCCACCGGGCCCGGACGCCCGAGACCTCTTTCTCGACCTCGCCGTCGTACGGACGACCCGACCAGGCGCCCCAGTCGAACTCGACGAGATCCGGATCGAGTGAGACGCCGAGACCCAGGACCGCGGCGACGGCGGCCGCGGTCTCCCGCGCCCGGATCATCGGGCTCGCCCACACCGCGTCGATCTGCTCGCCGGCGAGACGGGCGGCGAGGCACTCCGCCTGGCGGCGCCCCGTCTCCGAAAGGGGCGTGTCGAAGCGCGAGCCCTGCAGCGAACCGGCGAAGTTGCCTTCGCTCTCGCCATGGCGGACCAGCCTCACGAGCATGCGGGTCGATTCTATGAAATGCGCGTCCCCCGTATCATCCCCACCCGATGCGCACCGTCGCCCGCGATTTCCCCGAGGTCGTCGGAGCCATTTCCGACGAGGGGGTCCGCGCGCTCTTCTCGCAGCGGTTCCTCGTCGCGACGGAGATCTACGACGAGCTCGTGGACGCCGCATGCCTCCGCATCTTCGAGGATGTCGGACGGGAATTCTCTTCTGAAGAGGACCTCCCCGCGCACACCCGCCCCGCTTTCCGCTACATCGTCGAGAAGCTGAGGCACGCGGCGAACGGGTCCCGCTCCGTCGAATCGCTCGCCGCCGAGCTCGCCGAAACCGAGCCCGACGCGGCGGTGGGGGCCGAGATCGTGACGCTCCTCGCCGCAGAGGCGCCGGACTTCTTTCGCGGCCGGAAATCGGGCGAGGAGATCCTGTTCTCGCCCGCGCGCCTGCCCCTGTGGATCCGTTATTTTTCGAACGCGAACATCCTCTACGCGATCAACAACACGCTCGGCGCCGAGACGCTGGCGCGCGTCCTTCCCGCGGCCGGAGCCGACGTGCTCGAGATCGGCGGCGGATGCGGCAGCGCGGCCGAGGCGGCGCTCGAGCGCCTCGGCGCGCGCGCCCTGCGCTGGCGTTTCACCGAGCTCGTTCCCACGTTCGCGCGCCGGGGCGAACGCGCCGCGCGGGCCGCGGCGGCGCCCGAAACGGTCGTGGAGGCCGCCAGGGTCGACATGACGAAGCCGTGGGAGGCCCAGGGAATCGCCCCCGCCTCCTTCGACGCGGTCTATTCCGTGAACTGCTTCCACGTCGCGCCGGACCTCGGCTTCGTCCTCCGGGAGGCACGGGCCGCGCTGAAGCCGGGCGGGGTCGCCGTCGTGTCGGAGTGCGTGAAGCCCGGAACGGATCCGCCGCCCTCCTACGTCGACTTCGTCTTCAATTTCCTGACGAGCTTCACGAACGTGACGCTGGACCCGGTGCTCCGCCCCAACCACGGCTTCCTGTCTCCCACCGCGTGGCGCGCCAGCTTCGCGGCGGCCGGCTTCGCCAATGTCACGCTCGTCCCGGACGTCGACGCCGTCGCGGCGCGCTACCCGAAGTTCTTCGTCGGCGCCGTCGTCGCGCGGCGCTAGTTCTTCCACCGGGATCCCGCCGCGAACGCCGCGATGTCGTCGACGACCGCGGCCGCGACGTGCCCGGGTTTCTTGTACTCCTCCGGCCCGCTCCGGCCGTCGCCGGCCACGAAGAAGTGGTTGAGCTTCGGATACGACTTGAACGTGACGTCCCGCCGTCCCGCGAGCGCCTGCTTCCATCCGAGGAAGTCGTTCATCGTGATCTGGTAATCCCGTTCCCCCTGCAGGACGAGGATCGGCCGGCCGAGGGACCGGGCGGCGTCGACGGGAAGCTGGGCCCGGAGGTCCAGCCAGTAGGAACGCGAGGCGCCGAGGATCGGAATTCCGATCGGATCCGGGCGGCCCGCGTACAGATCCGCGAGCGCGTCCGCTTCCTTCCGGATGGCGGGCGCCGCTAGCCGCTGCGCGTCGCTCGCGTCGGGGCCGGCCAGCCACTGCGCCTGGTCGCGAACGACCTCCGGCATGGGCCGCGATGGAGACGCGAGCAGCACGACCCCCGCGAGAGAGCCGTCGAGAACGGCGATCCGGGGCGCGAGAAGCGCCCCGAGGCTGTGGCCGGCGACGAACAGGCGCTGCCGGTCGACGCCCGGCGTCTCCCGCAGGAGCCGCAGGGCCGCGAGCGCGTCGTCGAGCACCTCGTCCTTGACCGTGACGTCGCCCGCCGCCGCCATCTCCTTCCCGTAGACCTTCGAGCGCTTCTCGTACCGCAGAACGGCGATGCCGCGCGACGCGAGGCCCTGCGCGAGATCCTGGAACGGACGGAGACCGCCGATCGTCTCGTCGCGGTCCTGCGGGCCCGATCCGTGAACGAGGACGACGCCGGGGAAAGGACCTTCTCCGAACGGAATCGTGAGCGTTCCCGGAAGCGACACGGAGCCCGAGGCCACCTTCACGTCGCTCTCGCGGAACGCCTCGGGCTTCACGTACGCGGGCGCCGTCCATGCGGGCCGCTCGGCATCTTCCGGTTCGAGAAACAGGCCGGCGAGCCGCCCGTCGCCCCGAAACGTCAGTTTCAGCTCCGCCTTCTGCTTCTCGAACGAGCAGCTCGTGAAGGCGAGCGTATAGCCCTTCGCGAGGAAAGTACGCGGTTCGGCACACGATTTGAGAAGACCGCCCTTGCCGATCACGCCCCGCCAGAAGGCGCGCAGCTTCGCGTCAGGCAGGGCCGCCTTCAGCTCGGCGTCGAACCGGGATTCCAGGGCCGTGAAGTCTCCCGCCTTCA
>JAMQPJ010000102.1 GCA_023717585.1 Thermoanaerobaculia bacterium | reverse complement strand
CCGCCGCATATTAGAAGAATCCCCGTTACCGAAGTCTCGGCGCGCGTCCTGCGGAAGGTTTCGGATCTCGCCTCGACGCGCGGCTTCGTGGCGCTCGCGTCGCCCCCCGCCCGCACGCTGGCGTCTCTCTCTTCGCTCTCTTCTTATTCACCCTCTAAGAAAACGGTCTCTTCGAACCTTCCCCGAGGGATCGCCCGAGCAGGCCCGCGAGGGTCCGAAACAGAAGGTCCCCTCTTCCTCCTCCTGGACGACGTGCAGGACCCCGCGAACGTGGGAGCGATCCTGCGAAGCGGCGAGGCGTTCGGAGCCGCCGCCGCGCTCCTGACGCCCGGCTGCGCGTGGCCCTTCTCGCCGCGCGCCCTGCGCGCATCTGCGGGCAGCGCGTTCCGGCTGCCTGTCGCCGCGCGCGTCTCGGCAGGCGAGGCGGTCGCATGGGCCCGCCGGCACGGGATCGTCCTCGCGGGAGCCTCGGCGCACGGAGGCACGGCTCCCGAGGCGCTCGGCGGCGTCCGCCCGCTCGCCCTCGTGATCGGCTCCGAAGGCCACGGAATCTCGACCGAGATCGCCGGGGCGCTCGACCACCGCGTCACGCTGCCGCTCGCCGGCCGCGTCGATTCGCTGAACGCGGCTGTCGCCGCGGGTGTTCTCCTCCACATCCTGACGCGCCGCCCCGCCTCCCCGGGATAGAATCCGCCTTCGGCCGCGCCCTTCGGGCCGCAATCACACGATAAGCGAGGACTCATCCCATGCGGCGAACGCTCATCGCCTCCGCCCTCCTTCTGTCCACCGCGGTTCCGATCTTTGCCGAGGAAGCCGAGAAGGCCGTGCCCCCGCCCGCCGACGCCACAAAGGCCGCTCCCGCCAGGGCCGCGTCCGCCAGGCCGGCTGGCGCGGCTCCCGCGACCGAGAGCGCCAGGACTCTCTACGCGATCGGACTCGTGATGAGCCAGAACCTCGGGCCGCTCAAGCTGACGGCCGCGGAGCTGACCTCGCTAAAGGAGGGCCTCACCGACGGCGTCCTCGGACGCCCCCCGAAAGTCGACCTCGCGGTGTACGGTCCGAAGCTGCAGGAGTTCGCGAAGGGCCGGCTCGGCGCGGGGGCCTCCGGCGAGAAGAAGGCCGGCGCGGCCTTCGTCGCGAAGGAAGCCCAGCAGCCCGGCGCCGCCAAGCAGCCGACCGGCTTCGTTTACAAGGAAGTGAAGGCCGGCACGGGAGCCGCCCCGAAGGCGACGGACAAGGTCAAGGTCCACTATCGCGGCGCCCTCACGGACGGAACCGTGTTCGACAGCTCCATCGAACGCGGCGAGCCGGTGACGTTTCCCCTCACAGGCGTCATCCCCTGCTGGACACAGGGGCTTCAGCTCATGAAGGAAGGCGGGAAGGCGCGTCTCGTCTGCCCGTCCGAGCTCGCTTACGGCGACGAGGGCCGTGCGCCGAAGATCAAGGGCGGCGCGACGCTCGTCTTCGACGTCGAGCTGATCTCCATCGAGAGGTAGCCGAAACTCAGAAGACTTCTGCGGTGAACCGGAGGAGACGCGGGCGGCCCGGCGCCTTCCAGCTCTCCTCCGGGAGCCCCGCCCGGAGACAGGCCTGGGACAACATGCGCGCGCCGTCCCAATCGAACGGCGCGGCATCCTGAGGCAGGACGACGCCGCGCCTTCTTCCCTTTTCAGCGACCACTCCGTGCGTGCCGGGCAGGAGACTCCCGGCACCGGAGATTCCGGAGGAAGAGAAGACTTCTTCGAAGGTGAAGAGGACGGAAATCTCGGGCACGTGGCGCGGCAGATCCCTGGCGGTCACAGGGGGAATTCTCGGATCGTGCAAGAGCGCAGCGACTGCATGCTCCTCGACGGCTGCGGCGAGCGGGTGCTCCGCCTCGATGCTCCCGCTCCGGCCCCGCGGCCGCCCGTCCCTTCGCCACGTGACGAAGACGGGAGCCGGCAGCGACAGGCTGCTGCCCGCCTCAATCTCCGGCGGAGGCGCAGGCCCGACTCTCAGCCCAAGCGCGCGGGAGGCGGCATCCATCGCCACCCTTCTAAGAATCTCTCTCTCTTCCTCTGAAACCATCTCTTTTACGTCCTCGGCAGCCATGCCGCGAGCGCATCCCCCGCCACGCTCTCGAACTCGGCCAGCCGCCCCGAGAAGACGTGGTTCGCTCCGGGTACGACAAGAAACGTCCAGCCGCGCGCCGCGGCGATCTCGCGGGCGCGCTCTTGCGTCGAGAACTCGTCGTTCCCGCCCTGGATCCACACGACGCGGGTCGCCC
Organism: Thermoanaerobaculia bacterium; assembly: GCA_023717585.1. Classification (GTDB taxonomy): domain Bacteria; phylum Acidobacteriota; class Thermoanaerobaculia; order UBA5066; family UBA5066; genus Fen-183. Next base: position 2,345 of record JAMQPJ010000102.1, on the reverse strand, counting down.
GGGGGACGACACCCACCGCCTCTCCGCTATCGATCGGAACGCCGATGAGCAGGAGCACGTCCGGCGACACGCGCTCGGCCGCCTTGAGAGCACAGAGCGAACCGAAGGAGAATCCCGCGAGGACGAACGGCCCGTCCGGGCGGCGCGCGCGAAGCCATTCGGCCGCGGCGACCAGGTCCTCCGTCTCGCCGACTCCCCCGTCGTACGTCCCCGCAGACGCTCCCACGCCCCGGAAGTTGAACCGAAGCGCCTCCAGGGAGAACCGCTGAGAGAGGAGTCGCGCGGCACGGTGCACGATTTTCGTGTGCATGGTGCCCCCGTGCCCGGGATGCGGATGCGCGACGAGAGCGGCTCCGGCCGGGGCCGCCGGAGCGCGCAGCAGGGCCTCCAGCGGGCCCGCGGGACCGGGAATCTCGAGGGACGAGAGACTCCTTGTCGTCGACGCCGGCATCGAAATCACGTTAGCACGCGAAGTTTTCCGTCGACGCCGTTGAATTCGAGCGCCCGGCACGGCTATAACAGAAGACCCACGATCGAAGGCCGCATTACCCGAGGCCGCGCGAGGAGAGCGTCATGAAGAACATCGTTCACATCGTCGGCACCGGGACGATCGGAGAGCCCCTCATCGGGCTCTTCACGGACTTCAAGCAGCACCTCGGGATAGACGAAGTGACGTTCCACAAGCGCACGCCGATGAAGACCGAGCGGGCGAAGGTCGCCCACCTCATGTCGCGCGGCGCGCACCTCGCGACCGAGGACGACAAGTCCGCCGACTTCGAAGCCCTCGGCCACAAGGTCTCCTATTCGGCCCAGGAGGCGATGGAGCGCGCCACCGTCATCATCGACTGCACGCCGGCGGGGAACGACAACAAGGAGACGTTCTACAAGCACCTCAAGAGACCTCGCGGCTTCCTCGCGCAGGGGTCGGAGTTCGGGTTCGGCAAGATGTACGCGCGCGGGATCAACGACTCGGCCCTCATCCCGGGGGAAGACAGGTTTCTGCAGGTCGTGTCGTGCACCACGCACAACCTCGCGATCCTGATCAAGACGCTCGGCATGGTCGGCGACAAGCTGACGATGGACCGCGCGCAGTTCGTCTGCATGAGGCGCTCGAACGACGTCTCCCAGACGAAGGACTACAGCCCGGCGCCCACAGTCGGCAAGCACGACGACGAGGAGTTCGGGACGCACCACGCCCGCGACGTGTTCCATCTCTACGAGACGATGGATCTGAAGCCCAAAGTGTTCTCGTCGGCCGTGAAGCTCAACACGCAGTACATGCACTCGGTGTGGTTCAACTTCGAGCTCACGAAGCCCACCGACAAGAAGACCGTGATCGAGCATCTGAAGGAGAACCCGCTCGTCGCGCTCACGGAGAGACAGAGCGCGAACGAGGTGTTCTCGTTCGGCCGCGATCACGGCTATTACGGGCGCATCCTGTCGCAGACCGTCATTTCGGTACCGACGCTCGCCGTGGCCGACAAGGGCAGGGAGATCGTCGGCTTCTGCTTCACGCCGCAGGACGGCAACTCGCTTCTCTCGTCCGTCGCGGGGGCGATCTGGCTCATCGACCCGCAGCACGCCTCGGAGCGGATTCAGGTCCTCAAGCGGTTCGTGTTTCGGGAGATCTGAGAGGAGCTAGAGGAGGAGGTCGAGCGCCGCGGTGAGGGATGTCCCGTCCGGCAGGCCGCGGAGCAGAGGGACACGGCCTCTGAGGGCTTCGAGGCGCTGGGGCTCCGCCGCGAAGTCGTACGCGAGGACGACCGGAATGCGCGGCAGGAGCGAGGCGAGCGCGTCGAGGACGTAGAACCCCTGGTGCGTCTCGAGGTGGCGCACGGCACGGGCCCGGTCCCCTCCGAAGCGCGCCACGAGAGCTTCCGCGTCACCCGCGAGGCGATCCTCGGGCGTGCGGTCGAAGACGACGTCGAGAAACAGCGCGTCGGGGATTCCCGACGCGAATGCCGCGCGGGCGGATTGGAGATCGCGAGCCCGCGAAAAGGCGATCTCCAGTCCGCGTGCGGCCGCCAGCCTCTCGAACCCTTCCACGTACTCCGTCCCGTCTTCCACGACGAGGACCCGAAGGAGCGGCTTCACGCGGCCTCCTCGGCCACGAACCGTTCGACCGCGGCGAACTCGAGCGCGACGCCCTTCGTGAACTCCCCCGTTCCCGGCGTCACGTCCACGAGGCCGTCCCACCTCCTCACGAGGTCCGCGACGACCCCGAGCCCCCGTTCGGCGCCGCGGCCGTGAATCATCTCCGCCGTGAGGAGCCGGGGGTCTCCGTCGAAGAGCACGAATCGCGCGAGCGCCTGTCCCGTCACGGGGTCGCGCCTTTCCTCGGCGAG
>JAMQPJ010000062.1 GCA_023717585.1 Thermoanaerobaculia bacterium | reverse complement strand
GCGGCGCGCGGCGCGGGCCTCGCCCGTGTACTTCTTGCTCAGGATGGACTTGAGCGTTCCGAGGTCCCACAGCAGCGCTTCGACGACCACGTTCCCGCCGTCCGGCAATAGGCGCGTGTCCAGGAGGAACTGGGCCGACGTGGCTTTCCACGCGTCGGCCTCTTCGCGGTTCTGCGGCGGGCGCATCCCCCTCGGGTAGAGCGACGGATCGGCCACGACGAAGACCCCCGAGCCCGCGAGGTCGTCGGACAGAGTCATGTAGAACGGATCGACGGCCTTCGTCTGGAGCTCCGTCAGGAGCGGCGCGATCGTCATCGGGATTGCGAGCGGGCGGCGCGCCCCCGCCCCGACCGTGAGCGTGAGGTCGATACTCGAAGCCTGCGGGAAACCGGAAGGGGTGCTGGACGTCGTGGGGGCCGCGGCGGAAGTCGCGGGCTTCGGCGCCTGCCCGAGCACGGGAGCGGCGCAGGCGAGGGCGGCCGCCGCCAGAAGAGCACCGGCCCTCCTGATCCCTTTCAGAGAATTCTTCTCTTTGCCCTTCTTTCTTACTTTCAAAGAAATCCACTTTTCTTCCTCTTTCAACGAGTCTCCTTTACTGAAACTTCAGGTGCACGCCGAGCGAATCGTTCCGGTAGTCGGGCGGCAGGGGCGGGAGCGGGTTCGCGGCATAGACGGCGCGCGCCGCGGCCCGGTCGTAGTAGCTCACGCCCGAGGTGGAATCGACCTTGACGTCCGTCACCTGTCCGGAGCGGAGGATGCGAAAGGAGACGACGCAGTTCGTGCCTTCGGCCGACTCCGGCTTGAACCAGTTCGCGCCGATGAGGGAGAGGAGCTGTTCGACGTAATAGGCGAAAGGAAAGTCCGCGTCGAAGGACGTGACCGACGCCCCGAAGGAGATACCGGCGCCAGACGTCGCGCCGTTGGCGGCCCCGGCGGCGCTCGGAAGCTCCAGAGCGGGCCCGGGAAGAGCCTTGACGGCCCCGGGCGCAGGCTTCGGCTTCTCCGGCTTCGCCGGCTTTTTCGGCTCGGGCAACGCCTTCGCCGACGGCAGGATCTTCTCCGAGGGTTTTTCGATCACAGGCCTGGCCTTGGCAGGCTCGGGCAGAGCCTCCGCGGGCGCCGCCACCGGCGCGGGGGCGGGCGCCGCCTCGGGCCGGCCGAGGGACGCCGGGCTCACGACGCGGACGGGAAGGGACATCGGCACGAAGACAGGAGCCTTCCTGGGGCGGCTCACGAGGAGGAGCATCGCGAGGAAGCCCGCGTGCGCGAGGACGGAAACGGCCGCCGTCAGGCCCCGGGGCGCGCGTCCGCCGTGCGCACGCCGCTCGAGGATGTCCGAAACGGTCTGCGGTCTTCGGAGCGCGACGGTGGGGGAGGTCATGGAGCCGCCTCGCTCCTGAGCTCGGTCACCATGCCGAGGCTCTCGACGCCCAGCCGGTTCAGCGTGTCCATGGTCTCCACGACGACGCCGTACGCGAGGTTGCGGTCCGCCTTCAGATAGACGGCCTTGTCGCGGCGGCGCGAGAGGATGAGCTGCAGCCTCTCCTTGAGCTGGGACTTCGGAATGGGGGTCTCGTTCAGGTAGTAGTTTCCGTTCTTCGTGATCGAGAGGATGAGCGGGTCCTCGGGCGTCTTCGGCAGGTTCTGGGCGACGGACTTCGGGAGCTGGACCTCGACGCCCTGGTGCAGGAGGGGCGCCGTGACCATGAAGATGACGAGAAGGACGAGCATGACGTCGACGAGCGGCGTCACGTTGATGTCCGAGAAGGCGTCCGCGTCGTCGTCGAGCTTGAATGCCACGTGCCGTCCTGCCCTAGGTAAAGTGGCGCTCGGCCAGGTTCATGAACTCGAGCTCGAAGTCGCGCATCTCGGCGCGCGCCGCGCGCATCTTCCCGCCGAAGTTGTTGTACGCGATGAGCGCGGG
>JAMQPJ010000054.1 GCA_023717585.1 Thermoanaerobaculia bacterium | reverse complement strand
CGCCCGGCCCGAGGGCCGACAGGCGCCTCTTGTGCGTGACTTCCGACAGCGGGTTCGTCTGGTCCATGAACTGCGAGAGCTGGGACGACCCGAAGAACTCCTTGATGGCCGCGATCACCGGCTTGGAGTTGATGAGGTCGTGCGGCATCGCCGAGTCGATGTCCTGGTGGACGGACATCTTTTCCTTGATCGCGCGCTCCATGCGGACGAGGCCGATGCGGAACTGGTTCTCCAGCAGCTCGCCGACGCAGCGCACACGCCGGTTGCCGAGGTTGTCGATGTCGTCGGTCTTGCCGATGTCGCGCTTGAGCTTCAGGAGGTGGTCGATGACGACGTAGAAGTCCTCGGCCGTGAGCGTCTTCTGGTCGAGAGACGTCGAGAGACCGGCGCGGATGTTGAACTTGAACCGCCCGACGCGCGAAAAGTCGTACTTCCTCGGGTCGAAAATCATGCCCGCGAAGAGGTTCTTCGCGCTCTCGTCGGTCGGCGGGTCGCCGGGACGCATGCGCTTGTAGATCTCGAGGAGCGCCTCGCGCGTCGTCTTCACGGCGTCTTTGCGCAAGGTCGTGATGAGCGTGTCCCCGATGGGCTCCCAGTCGGGAAAGATCGCCTCGACCGCGGTCGCCTGCTTGCCCTCGAGCTGGGAGAAGAGATCCTCGGGGATCTCCGTGCCCGTCTCGAACAGGACCTCACCGGAGCCGAGGTCGACGACGTCGGCGGCGAACAGGGCGCGGCCGAGCTTGCCGGGGTCGACCGAAGCCGACACCGTCTCGCCCTTCTGCAGGGCCTCCTTCATCTCGTTCGAGATCTTGACGTCCGCGAAGATCCGCCCGTCCTTCTTCAGGCCGCGGAGGTGCTTGTGGCGGAGCTCTTCCTTGGCGAGAACCTCGGGCGACAGGGCGAGATGGGCCTTCCCCTTCTCGTACGTGAGCGGAACCGCCGTGTAGAACTTCTTGAGGATGAGCTCGTCGCTTTCGAGACCGAGGGCCCGCAGGAAAACCGTGCCGGGGAACTTGCGCTTGCGGTCGATGCGGACGCCGAACAGGCCCTTCGTGTCGATCTCGAACTCCACCCACGACCCGCGGTAGGGAATGATCTTCCCGATGAGCGTGTGGGCTCCCTCGCGCGTGAAGAACACGCCGGGCGAGCGGTGGAGCTGCGAGACGATGACGCGTTCCGTGCCGTTGATGACGAACGTGCCGTTGTCCGTCATGAGGGGGATCTCGCCGAAGTAGACCTCCTCCTCCTTGATGTCGCGGATCGGCCACTCTTTCGGGGCGCCCTTGCCGGTCGGCGCGTTCTCCTTGTCGAACACCTTGAGGCGGAACGTGACCTTGAGCGGAACGGAGTACGTGGCTCCGCGCTCCTGGCACTCGGCCACGGAATACGGCTGCCGGAGCTCGACCGGCGTCCCGCAGACTTCGTCGATCGTGACCTTGTTCGGATTCGGGTGCCCGCACGCGCCGCACTCCACGCGCGTCGCGCGCGCATCCTTAACGTGCACCGTCGCGCCGCAGTGCTCACAGGGGAAACGAAGATGCTCGAGGCCCTCGAGGCGGCCGCTTCGGGACTTCCAGTCGCCGATGCGGTAGGACACGAACTCCAGCGCGCACGTCTCCCGGAAGTCGCTGAACGGGAAGACGCTCTTGAAGACGGCCTGCAGACCGACGTCCTGCCGCTCTTTCGGCAGGAGATCCATCTGGAGAAAGTCCTCGTAGGACTTGCGCTGGACGTCGATGAGGTTCGGAAGGGGCAGGAAAGAGCGGATCTTGCCGAAGGTCGAGCGCTCTTTCGCGCCGGGTGCAAACGTGCGTGGGTTCATTAGGATTTCTGCTCCAATCCTTGGGTGACCGGCGGACCGGACTGGTGGCGAACGAATGGAACGAGGAGGAGAAAGAGGATCGGCTTAGAAAGGGTCACTTGCGCGCCGCCTCCCGCTTCGAGCGGCGGCCGCCCGGGGCTCCG
>JAMQPJ010000038.1 GCA_023717585.1 Thermoanaerobaculia bacterium | reverse complement strand
CAAACGGCCCGCGACTTCGGAGGAGCTCAATGTTCGGAAGAGTCCTTGCCCTCGCACTGCTCGCGTCGCTCGTCCCTTCCGCCCGCGCCGATGAGCTGCCCGAGCCGCCCGCGCACACGGGGAACCCCCAGGTCACACTTTCCCTCGCCGAATACGAGCGCATCCGCCGGCTCGAGGATCGGGCCTCCCTGACGGTCGTCGACACGCTCCGCCTCGGGGGAAGCTTCAAGTCGAGGAACCTCACGATCTCGTTTTCGGGCCGCTCGTCCGGAAAGCTGCCTCCCGAGGAGGTGCTCGCTGCGGACGAGGGAGTCTTCGTGTACGGGTGCACCGGAGACGCGATCGTCTCGAAGAGCGAGACGGGTTTCACGCTGACACCTCTCGCAAGAACGTTCCACGTGAAGTGCCGCCTCGCCTCGAGTGGAACCGATCGTCTCGAGCTGAAGCTGCCGCGATCCGTACTGTGGGTCGAGTCCCAGGTACCGGACGGCGAACTCGTCTCCGGACAGGCGGTCGAGGGAGCGCGCGCCGTCTCCGTCGTACGGCGGACGGCCGCGGGCCGCGAGGCGCTTCCCGCGAGCGCGACGGGTCGGTATCGCATCACGCTGAAGCCCGACGAGACCCGCTTCCGTTACGAGATCGAGGCCCGGAACCCGAATCGGGGCCGTCAGGCGCTGGAGGTGACGCTGAGATCCGGGGAGCACGTCCTGCAAGTGGATGCCGCCGTGCCCTACGAATTGGAGCCCGGGCGCTACCGGTTCGAACTGCCGCCGGGCGACACGCGCATCGTCCTCACGGGGACCCTCGGCACGCCGACGTTCACGCCTCCCGTGGACGGAGCCCTCCAGTACGTGCTCCTCGACAGCCACCCGCTCCTCCTCACGACGCTCTCCGGGTCGCCCAAAAGGGTGAGTCCGGAGGAGGTCGGGATTCCCGCCGAGTTCCGGGGCGCGCAGGCCCTCCTTCTCGGGAAGGGCGAGAAGCTCGACTGGAGCGTGACCCGGCTCGAAGCGCTCCGGACGACGAGTTTCGCCGTCCGGAAGGAATCCCACGTGCTCTTCGTCGGCGCGAGCGGACCTGTCCTCGGCGAGAGCGCGTTTGCGATCGACAACCAGGGCGCTTCCGACGTGAGCATGCCCTTGAGACCGCAGCCCACCTTCGCGAGCCTCGCGAGCGAGCCCATCCTGCTCACGACGAACAAACAGGGCGACCTGCGCCTGCCGCTCGGGCGCGGAAACCAGGACCTTGTCCTGCAGCACCGGCAGACGGTGTGGAGTTCCATGGGGATCGCAGCCGGCGCCCCTCAGCTTCCCAGTCTCTCGGCGCCGTCGTCGCACGCCGTCATCGAAGTACGGTATCCGGCGGAATGGCTTCCCCTCTTCGAGGGGTTCGCGTCCGAAGACCGCGTTCACCTGCCGCGGCGGGGACTCGTCCTCTTGGCCGCGCTCGTCTTCCTCCTCACGGACCAGGCTTTCCGCCGACTGGGACTCCCCTCCCGGCTTCGGATGCCGTCCGCCGCACTCCTCACTCTCGCGGCGCTCGTCTCACGGGAGGCGGGGTGGGCGATTCTCGCGGCCGACGCCGCCGTGATCGCCCTGGTCCTCGTCGTCCCCATGCGCCGAATCGCCTGGACCGCGGCCCGGATCTCTCTCGTCGTCCTCCTTGCGGCCGTCTCCACGATCGCCTTCCTGCTCCTCACGACCCTCGGAGCGCGGCTGCCAAAGCGGGAATTGGACGCCAACGTCACCGCGACTCGCGACGAACCCCAGGAGGAAGCGGCGGCGAAGTCGCGGCAATCGGTCGCAATGCCGCCGCCGTCGGCCGACGCGGCGGCGGGATATCAGGGCCTGCCCGCCAGGTTTCAAATGCCGAGCGGGGCGCACCGAAGCCGCTTCACGCGGGAGATGCTCGCGGCGGACGGACCCCGTCACGTGCGGTTCATCGCGATCTCGAGGACACTCGCGTTCTGGCTCGCGGCCGCCGTCGTCGCCGGGGCAGCGGCATCCGTCCTCCGGTCGAGGCGCGAGATCGCAGCCGGATGGAAGGCGCTCCTCGCCGAGGCGCGGCGCGCGCCCGCGCCGGCCCTCGACGCGACGGTCGTGCCAGCCTGAAAAAAAGGGACCGGGATGAACGGACCGGCGACCACGTGGGCGACAACGGCCAGTTCCAGAACTTCGTTACGGTCGATCTCGACGAGCGGCGCGTGCTCCTCGTCTTCACGAACGGAAACGGAGGCCGGAAAGTCTACGAGTGCGTCGTCCGCGCCCGGCTCGGCCGCGATCCCCCGCGTTTGTCTGGGCGTGAGGAGAAGAAAAGGGCCGGCTTTCGCCGGCCCGTGAAAAGACTCGCGTCTGTTTTTGGACCTTTGCCGTTGGACCTCGTCCAGGTTCCTGCCAGGACATGGAAAAGTGGCTGTTCGCTCTACGTGAAGCGGTGGCGGTAGGCCCGGCGAAAGCCCTTGGCTTCGGCAGCCTCAATCGTCCACTCGAACGATTCGCCCCGCGCCTTGATCTGGACCCTGTCGAATTGCTGATCGAAGGGAAGGTGATAGATCCTCTCCCCTGTCGACGGATTCACATTGCACTTCACCAAGGGGAAGTCCTCAAGCGGCCGCGTCTCGACCCGTACCCCGAGGATTTGCGCGGCCTCCTTCGCGAATTCGGAGAGTTCCGTCGTTGAGATCAGGACCGGCGTGACGAACATCTCCGAACGTTCCTTCCGGAAGTGCATCGTGGACCCGAATAGCTGGAACACGTGCTTCTCGTGGAGTACCTTGCTCTTACTCCAGCACTTTGCTTGGACGATCTCGACCTCCCCCGCACGCTCGCAGATCAGGTCGCGACCGAAGTCTTCGAAGCCCCGTACCGCACCATGGTAGGTAACTAGCCAGCCATCTCGTTCGTAGAGGTAGCCGAGGAGCCGCTCGTAATGCCTCCCGATTTCCCAGTCGGACTTGTCGCGCGCGCGATACCTGTCGATCGCTAGCTGGTTACGCTTGGCCGGGCTTAGGCCTTCGTACTCCTCCCTGGAGAGGAATGGGAGCGCGGGATCGGCATTCTCGATTTCTGCCAGGCTGTCCCTGCCGCCGCCCACGGGAATCAACTCTTCAAGAAGAGCCTCCCGGTAGTCAACGAGCGTAGGGAACCACTCCTCGTAGCTCTTGAGCTGGTATTCGAGAAACTTCAGGCGCACCATCAGCTCCCGCTTCTCTCCGGCAATCTCCTTGACCGACGCGGCGGCACCGAGCGCCGGTCGCTTCCTAACGACGAGCGCGTGTTGACGAGATCGGTCGATCGAAGACTCAGCGTCCGCGATCAATTCAGCGAGCCATTGTCGCCCTTCGACGAAGCCCTTTCGAAAAGCAGTCTCCCTTTCCGTGACTGACTTCTCCCGCCCAACGAGCGCGAGATGCTTTGCCGCAAGCTCGCGCTCCACAAGTCCGGCGTGGGCCGCAACTTCGTTCATTGCTACGGCTCGTTCTTCCGCGATGCTTGCGACGCGCGCCTTGTGGCCGAGGACGACTCCGATTGCAACCGCGGCGACCAGCCCGAGCACCTGCAAGAACGTCATGGACCCACCCCTAAGCCTTCGCGCTCTTTGCCCGACAATACGCTCACCACGCGTTAGCTCCGCCCCCACGAAAGTCGTCGCGCCCGACTTTACTGGGCCGTGCCATCGCGACGCTCTTGATAACCTGCCTCCGTGCCGGAGCCCGTTCAGTGCCCGCTATGCCTCGGATCTGGTCCCCTCGTTCGCTCACATATCGTTCCAACGTTCTGCCACGAGACATTGATGAATGAAAAGAGCCAGTTACTGAGGGTACGGTTTGGCGCTAACCCGACCTCGACGGAACTGAAACAGACCGGGGCTTGGGATCGCCTTCTCTGCGACCACTGCGACAACGCCGTGATTGGACGATACGAAGACTACTTCGCCCGAACCTGGCGCACCGTCCTTCCAGATCGCCCGCAGGTTGAGATGATCGAACTAGGAGGCCTCGAGTATCAACTGTTCAAGCTCTTCCACCTTTCGGTTCTGTTCAAGGCTGGAGTGAGTAACCGCTCCGAGTTCGACATGGTGAAGCTGGGTCCACACACCGAAAAGCTCAGGGGGAGAATCTTCAGCGGTGACGCTGGATCCGCTAGTGTTTATCCGATCTTCGGCGTATTGCTGACCGGAGACGACGGAAGCGTCTACAACCAGGCGATTAGCCCTCCCGTGCTTAGGCGCTTCGAGGGGCATCACTACTACACATTCATCTACTGCGGAGCAGAGCGGTATTTCCGGATTTCGAACCACCCAAACTCGATCCTCGACGGCCTAGCCATTCAACCCGACGGCACTCTCCGCATGCTCGTACAGCGCTGGAGCGAGTCAGAGCTCATTCGAAACGCCGCGGTTCGAATGTTCGGCGGAGGGCGAGCGCCCAAGGATCGACAAAAATAAGGCGCCGAAAAGAAAAGGGCCGGCTTGCGCCGGCCCTTGAAAGCAGAGATGGAATCGAAGAATCAGACTTCGTCGTCCAGATCCGCCGCGATGACCGGAGTCTCGTCGTCGAAGTAGAGCTCCTCGGTCTCCTCGGGCGCAGGCGGGATTTCCTCGCGTTCGAGGACGACGTTGCGGTAGTAGTCCATGCCGGTGCCGGCGGGGATGAGCCGACCGACGATGACGTTCTCCTTGAGTCCGCGGAGGAGGTCGACCCGGCCCGCGATGGACGCTTCGGTGAGGACGCGCGTCGTTTCCTGGAACGATGCGGCCGACACGAACGAATCCGTCGAGAGCGACGCCTTCGTGATGCCGAGGAGCAGCGGGCGCCCCTGCGCGGCCTTGCCGCCGGCCCGGAGGATGCGCTCGTTCTCCTCGTTGAACCGGAAACGGTCGACCTGCTCGTCCACGAGGAACTCCGTGTCGCCGACTTCCTCGACGCGCACGCTCCGCATCATCTGGCGGACGATGACCTCGATGTGCTTGTCGTTGATGCCGACGCCCTGCGAGCGGTAGACCTCCT
>JAMQPJ010000027.1 GCA_023717585.1 Thermoanaerobaculia bacterium | reverse complement strand
CGTCGTCTCGCGACCCGAGACGACGCGGACTCCCCGCGCGCAGGCGACGCCCGTCACGACGTCGTGCGTCCGTCCCGCGAGGGCCGAGAGCATCCGGCGCACGTCCGCGCGGTCCCGGGGTTTTCCGAGCGTGGCGCCCTCGAGCACCACGAGCGTGTCCGCCCCCACGACCAGCGCATCCGGCGCCTCCGCGGCCACTCTCGACGCCTTCATCCGCGCGAGGCGCTCGGCCGCGTCGAAAGCGCTCTCCGAAAGGAGGAGGGATTCGTCCACGTCGGTGTGGCGCACGGAGAACGTCAGGCCGAGGGAGGCGAGGAGCTCGCGGCGGCGCGGCGACGACGAGGCGAGGACCAGAGCGGGGCGCACGGTCCGAGCTTAGCCGACCCCCGCCGCCGGCAGCCGGGACATAATCGCGAGGTGCCGGACAAGTTCAGGTCGGAGGAACGGCGCCGATTGAGCGCCGCGGGCGACCGGTCGGCCGTTGCACGCCTCGCCGCCGCCGAGGCGGCTCTCGAGCGCGGCGCGGCCCTCGAGGACCTCGTGATGTCGACCTCGAACGCGTTCGTGCGCGCGCCGAACGCCGAGATCGACGCGGAGATCGCCCGCGCCCTGGCGGCCTTCGGCCGCTTCCTGGAGGCGGACGCGGTAACACTCTGGCTTTCCTCGGAGGACGGCACGCGCCTCGCGCCCGTTTCGCGCTGGCGGGTCGACGGGCTCGCCGCCCCCGACGTGCAGCCGATCCAGGCCGGAGAATTCGCGTGGTCCCTCGAGCGGATGCGGAGGCAGGAGGTCGTCCACGTGCCGCGGGTCGCCGACCTGCCGCCGGAGGCCGCCGTCGAGCGCGCGGCCTCCGAGGCCCTCGGCGTGAAGTCGCTCCTCTTCGTCCCGATCCACACGGCGCAGCAGTTCCTCGGCGTCCTGAGCTTCGCGGCCATGCGCAACGAGGCCGAATGGTCTCCGAAGACCGTGCGCGCTCTGCCGCTCCTCGCGCAGGTCCTCGCGAGCGCCCTCGAGCGCAAGAGGGCCGCGGCGCTCCAGGAGACGCGTGCGCGCATCGCGGAGGCCGCCGAGCGGGCGCGGGACCTCGACGAGTTCTACGCGGCGATCCATGCGCTCACGGGCAACCTCATCGACGCGCGGAACTTCTACATCGCGCTCTGGGACGAGGACGAGAAGATCCTGAGCTTTCCGTATTTCGTGGACGAGTTCGACCCGACCCCGGCTTCCAAACCGCTGGGTCGCGGCCTGACGGAGTACGTGATCCGCACCGGCCGGCCTCTCCTCGCCTCGCCGGAGCTGTTCGAGGACCTCGTGAAGAGGGGCGAGGTCGAGCCGATCGGCGCCCCCTCTCTCGACTGGATCGGCGTGCCCCTGAAGTCCGGCGCCCGCATCTTCGGGGCCCTCGTCGTCCAGAGCTACAGCCGCGCGATCCGCTTCGGCGAGCGCGAGACGGGCCTCCTGACGGACGTCTCGCAGCACATTGCGGCCGCCCTCGCGCGCAAGGGCGCGGACGCCGCGCTCCGGCGCTCGCTCTCCCTCTCCGAATCGACGCTCGAGTCGACCGCGGACGGGATCCTCGTCGTGGACCTCGCGGGGCGGGTCGTGTCCTGGAACCGGCGCTTCGCGGAGCTCTGGTCGATCCCCCAGGCGCTCCTCGAGA
>JAMQPJ010000005.1 GCA_023717585.1 Thermoanaerobaculia bacterium | reverse complement strand
GGTCGGCGAAGACCCGGCTTCGAGCCCATTCGCCGCGTGCAAGCGTAGCACGCGCGTCCGGATAGGGCGCCGTCACCCGGCACGGCCGTCGCGGGCGCGCGCGGGGTCGTGCGGTCGAAGCCGCGCCAGCCCGGCGGCCTCCTCGACCGACTCGGCGAGCGCGGCGAGCTCCGAAACGAGCCGGTCGTGGGTGTCGCCGTAGCGAATCCGGACCTCGTGGCCCATGTCCCGCAGGCGGAGCCACTGCCCGGCGGGAGGCACCTCGGGCACGAGGTAGAGCGCCATCGTCATCTCCTTGTCGACGTGCCCCCAGGGGTAACGGTCCGGCGAGACCTTTCGTCGAAGGTCCTGCATCGCCCTTTCCAGGTCCGCGAGGAGCTGGAGCGCTCCCTCGGTGAGCACCTCGGCGTGCGCGCCCGGCGCCCGAAGAAACGCGAGGACCGGCTCGAGCGCCGTGAGATTGAGGTTCAGGTCCTCGAAGTCCGCCTTCACGCGTTGAAGGGCGGCGAGCGCGCCGACGAGCGACGACGCGGAGCGGAGAGGCCCCTCGCCGCCGAGCGCCGCCCCGATCTCCTCGTCGCGCGTCAGGGCGAGCGCGAGGAGCATCCGCTGGCGGAGGATCTTCTCGATCTCGAGGGTGGCCGGCAGCGCGCCCGTCTCCAGCTTCTCGGCTCTCCCGCGGGCCTGCTCGAGCGCCTGTTCGCTCGCGCCGGGAAGATTGAAGGCCGAAGCGCGAAAGGGCACGCCGGCGGCGGCGAGGCGCGAAGCCGCGGTGGCGCGCATCCGGAGGTCGAACGCAAGATCGAGGTTCCGGCGGGCCGCGCGTCCGCGCGGCGCGAGCTCGAGGACGCGCTCGCGGAGCCTCTTCAGGTGATAGCGGGCGTTCTCCGGAACCTGCGGCACCGACCCGTAGTCGAGGAAGAAGAGCCGCGATCCGCCCGCGACACCCTGGAAGAACCGGGACCGCGCGTCTCCGCCTTCGGGGGGAGGCGAACCGCCCGGCCCGCTGCTTTCGTTCGGCACGAGGTTCTTCGCCGTGACGTCGAGGCCCTGCTCCTGCCGGTAGTAGTGGAGAGTCGCCGAGCGGCAGAGCCGCGGCAGGCTGGAAAACAGCACCGACGCCGGCGCGTCGTTCCGGAACAGCCCCGCGCCGAGATCGCGCACGCGGTCGATCCGGTCGAGGTCCGACGGGTGGCTCTCGCCCCGCTCCGTGCGGTGAGAGAGCATCTCGTTGCGCACGCGGCTCACGATTTCGTGCGGCATGGCGGCGGCGTGGGACGCGATCAGTCCCGGCAGGTCGTCGCTGAGCCGGCCTTCCCGATACGTGACCGTGAGGTCTCCGTGGGCCTGGCCGCTCGCGACTTCCAGGACCCGCAGCTTGAGCATCGTTTCCGCGAACGCGGGACCGCCCCCGAGAAGCGCCTCCCACCGGTCGGCGTCGTACTCCATCTGCCGGTTCCAGAACGCGCTGAGGCCGGCTCCGATGCGCAGCTCGAGATACGGGACCCAGCGACAGCCTTCGATGCAGAGGGCGGCGAGCGCGAACGGGAGACGGAGGAGGGACGGCACCGAATCGTCTTCGAGGAGATTCGCGAGCTGCCGGTCGAGCGCGTCCCGCTCGAGGGCGGCGCGGAAGAACCAGCGATTCAGCCCCCGCACGACGAGGGCGATGCGCGACCCGAGGCCCTGCCGGAAATGGCCGAACTCGTGGGCGAGAACTCCGGTGAGCTCGCGCAACGAGAGGCTCGTCACGAGAGGAAGCCCGAGGGTCAACTGCAAACGCCCGCGGCGAAGGCTCAGGAGATTCAGATGGCCGGCGGACGCGTTCACCCGGGTGTCGACGACGATCCGATCCGGGCGGCGCGCGCCCACGAGCCGCGCGAGGCGCGCCATGTAGGCGAAGAGGAGGGGCTCGTCGGCCGCGTGGAGAGCCCAGCGCGCGCCGCCCC
>JAMQPJ010000684.1 GCA_023717585.1 Thermoanaerobaculia bacterium | reverse complement strand
TCTCGTGGAGCACCCGCGCCACGTTCGTGCCGTTCAACCCGGCGCCGACGTCGACGATGTGCCCCTTCCGCGGCGAGCCTGTCTCGCCTTCGTCGGGGGATTCCTCCACGCGCTCCGGAAGGCGCGCCGCGAGCCCCGGCCCGGCCGCCACGAGAAACGGCGCGAGGGCGAGCGTTCCGACCGTCGCCGCGACCACGAGCTGCCGGGCGTCGCCGGAGAGCAGCGCGAGCGACGCCCCCGTCGTCGCGAGGACGAAGGAGAACTCTCCGACGTTCGCGAGCGCGAGGGACGCCCGGAGCGCCGTGCGCGGCACGGTCGCGGCCCCCCTCAGCGCCACGAACGCTCCGGCGGTCTTCAGCAGGACGAGCGCCGCGATGGAAACCGCCACCTCCAGGGGATGCGCGACGAGGAATGACGGCACGAGGAGCATTCCGACAGAGACGAAGAAGAGGCTCGAGAGGAGGTCGTGGAGCGGAGCGAGCGTGGCCGCCACCTCGTGAACGTGGTCGCTCTCGCCGAGGACGATCCCCGCGGCGAAGGCGCCCATCGCGGCGGAGACGCCGGCCTTCTCGCCGGCCGCGACCATCGCGAGGACGACGACGACGACCGCGCCCGTGAAGGTCTCGCGGCTTCCCATCCGCGCGACGGCGTCGAGGAGGCGCGGCGCCGCTCGCCGGGCGACGGCAACGAGAACGACGACGCCGGCAACGGCGAGCACCACCCGGCCGAGGACCTCGGTTCCCTTGGGCCCGCCGCCCGAGGCGAGGGCCGGCAGGAGAAGCAGGATCGGGATGACCGCGAGGTCCTGGAAGAGGGCGATGGCGAGGAAGCGCCGCCCGTAGGGCGCCGCCAGCTCGTCCCGGGCCTTCAGGAGAGGGAGCACGACCGCCGTCGAGGAGACCGAGACGAGGAGGCCGTGGAAGATCGCCTCGTTCGGCTGGCTTCCGAGCGCCCGGGAGAGCGCGCCGGCCGCGGCGGCCGTGAGCACCATCTGGAGCGCCCCGCCGACGAGCGAGGTTCTCCCGAGCGTCTTCAGGCGGCGAAGCGGGAACTCGAGGCCGACGAAGAGGAGAATAAGGGCCACCCCGAACTCGGCGATCGACTCGACGCGGCTGGCCTCCCGGATCCAGCCGAGAGCGTGGGGACCGATGACGACGCCGGTCACGAGGAATCCGACGACCTGCGGGAGCTTCAGCCGGCGGCAGACCCAGAGGACGGGAAAGGACGCCGCCAGGACGACGACGAGATCCCGGAGGAACGTCCGCTCCCACATGCGCCGAGTATAGGAAGGCGTCTGTCAGAATCGGGCGAAGTCGCTATGACGTTCACGAAGACGTTCCGCCGGAGCGGCCTCGCGACGCTCGCGGGTGCGCTTCTCGCCGCCGCGGGGAGCCAGTTCGCCGGCGGGCCGCTGACGCCGCTCGGCGGTCTCGTCCTCTGTCTCGCGCTTCCCGTCTTCCTCGTCAGCGCCTTCCGTCACCTGATGCGCGGCCTTCTCTGGCGTGTCGGAAGCCGGCTTCTCGTTTCGTACCTCCTCCTCGTCGCCCCGCTCCTCTTTCTCGCCGTCGTGGTCTACGCCGGCGTCTGGCTCGTCGCGGCGCAGGTCGCCGGAAAGCGCCTCGAGCTCGCGCTCGAGC
>JAMQPJ010000685.1 GCA_023717585.1 Thermoanaerobaculia bacterium | reverse complement strand
CGTAGCCCACGGCCTTGTCCGCGAGCGTCCGCGCCGCGCACTGCTTTTCGTAGGGCGTCGAATACGCCCAGCCGTTGAACTCGACGACGAGGACGAGCGGAAGCTTCTGAACGGCCGCGAAGTTGACGCCTTCGTGGAAGGCGCCGACTGACGTGCCCCCGTCTCCGAGATACGTCATACCCACGGTGCGTCTGCCCTGCATGCGGTCGGCGAGGAGCATTCCGGAAACGACCGGCACGAGCGTGCCCAGCATCGCGATGGGGGAATAGACGCCCTTCCCCGGGACCGAAAAGTGGAGGTTCGCGTCCTTGCCGCCGGAGGGCGCAGTCGCGCGCGCCATGTACTGCGTGAGGATGTCGCGCGCCGGAATGCCCCGGGCCAGCACGGAGCCGAGATTGCGAATGAGGGGCGCGAGGATGTCGCCCTCGTCCAGCGCGAATGCGGTCGCGACGGACGTCGCCTCCTGCCCGAGGGAACGGTAGAGGCCGCCGACGACCTTGCCCTGGCGATAGAGGTTGACCAGCCGCTCCTCGAGCAGCCGGTTGAGCAGCATCGTGCGGTAGAGGTCCGTCAGGCGTTCGGTTGAGAGGGACGTCGTCATTGTTTGGAGGTCCGCGAACCGGCGGAGCGGATCGCGATTATCGGGGCGTGTCCGGGGAGGGTCAAACGCGGCTGCCTCACCTCGGCGAGGTCGCGCGGGCGCGTCTCCCGGAGTCCGGTCGGGTGAGCGTGCGTGACGCCTGTCACCCCCACGATCTCGAAGGGGGCATCTGGCGCCCGGAGACCACGTCCTTTCGTGTGCAGCACATCGAGTTTCCTTGCGCGTGTCGCCGAAGGCCCTACATTGGTGGACACAACGGCCGGGCACCCGGCGAAAGGAGTCCCGCAATGAAGAGAACGAGTCGCATCCTCGTGATGGCCCTGGGTTTGGTCCTGGCGACGAACGCCCCGGCCGCATACGAAGGGTACTTGAAAATCGACGGTATTCCGGGCGAGTCGACCGACGCCGCGCACCACGGCTTTATCGACGTGCACTCATTTCATTGGGGCGTAGCGCCTCCCGCTCCGCCGGCAGCCCCCGCTCCCGCCGGTGTGGCGAGGGGTGGACCCGCGAGATTCTCCTTCAGCAAAAGAGTTGATAAGTCGTCGCCGCTCCTCAAGCAGGCGGCAGCCTCCGGAAAACAAATCCCGTCGGCGGTAATCGAGGTTTTGAAGGCCGGTCCGGGGCCCCGGGCCTATTTGAGCTACGAGCTGAAGAACGTCATGGTCTCGTCGTACAGCATGTCCGGGCAAGGTGCCGGCGACCCGATACCGACGGAACAGGTGACGCTCAACTTCTCGTCCATCGAGCTCAAGTACGTGGAGCAGAAGAAGCCGGGAGCCGCTCCGAACCGGATCTCGGGGGCCGCCAACCCGGCGCCCGGGGGCCAGACCACCACGACATCGCGACCCGTCGGCAAGTGACAGAAAAGGTAACGACGAAGGAGGCTTCGATGAAATCGCTCAGACTCTCGTCCGTGCTGCTCGCCGCCGCCTTGGCCGGCCCCGCCCTGGGGGGTCCCATCTACATGAAGTTCGACGGAATCGACGGAGAGTCGATGGCTCCGGCCCCCGGCTCGATTCAGGTCGAGACGCGGGACCTCGACCAGCTGGAGCGCCTCGCGGCCCAGAAGGCGCCGCGGGGCGGCTCGCATCTCCAGTTGGGGATCTCGAGCATCAACTTCACAAAGCACGTCGACAGAGCCTCGCCGAAGCTCGCCCAGGCCGCCGCGGCGGGCAAGCACATCCCGCGGGGCGTCCTGACCGTTCGCAAGGCCGGCGGCGGCCAGCAGGACTATCTCGTCGTGAGGATGGAGGACATCATCGTCTCGTCCTTCCGCCCGCCCGCAGGCGGCGCCACCCAGGGGACGGAGTCCGTCACGATCAACTTCGCGAAGGCGGACTTCGACTACCATAGAAAG